>NZ_JFJV02000217.1:0-25655 GCF_000611145.1 Cupriavidus sp. SK-3
GGTACACCTTGACGGCTCGCTTCGCATCGCCGGGTGGCAAATCAGTTCGCCACCGGATCGGCCATGGGGCGGCGCGTGCTCGGCCCGCGCGGCGCTTCCGTGCCGTCCACGATCGACTCCAATACGTGGAAGTCTGGCCAGACCGCGCGCGGCGAGCCTGAAAGCGTTGCCGATGCATCCGCATGGCGCGGCGCGTCGCTGCCCTCCGGCAACACGCCCGCCGTATGCATGCCAACGGAGCTGGCGGCGCGCAGGCTGCTTTGCGTGGCGCCCACCAGCAAGGCCCGGTGTGCCGGCACCTCGGCTGTGCGCAGCACCAGGCGGTAGAGATCGGCCTCGGTCTCGCGGGCGGATAGCGCGTCCGCCGTGGCGACCACGGCAAAGCGATCGATCCAGTCCTGACCGATGGCGGCGTCAAGCAAGGTGCATACCATCCGCGATGAGACGGGAGCCGCCAGCGCCAGGCGCGCACCGCCCGCTTCCGCGCTGCGCATGAGTGCCAGGGCCTGGGTGCGGATGCGGATCGCTTGCCGGCCATGGGCCGCGCCGGCGGCGTCTTCGCGCTCGCGCGGTGCCATCTCGCTGCCGGACCCGTTCAGGCTGTCAGTACGGATCAACACATCGTCCAGGGTAAGCACCAGCAGTTCAAGCGACATTTTCCGTCTCCATGGGTACCGCGTTGCGACACGCGGGGTGTGATTGCGTTTCCGGTCTGGGCACTATAAGGTAGGCCCTTCATATTGAAAAATTGGTTTATAAAACCGACTGATAGGTTTTCTACTATGAATCGCACCACCACCTTCCGCCAGTTGAATGCCATCGATGCGATCGCCCGCCTGGGCGGTGTTTCCCGCGCGGCGGAGGAGTTGCATATCACCCAGCCAACGGTGTCGCTGCAGCTGAAGCTGCTGGAGGAAGCGATCGGGGCGCCACTGGTGCAGCGCGCGGGCAGGGGCACGCAGCTCACGCCCGCGGGCGAGGTGATGGCGGGCTACGCCGGGCAGATCCTGCGGCTCTGGCGCGACGCCACCGAAGAAGTGGCGGCGCTCAAGGGCAACCTGGCGGGAACGCTCCGGGTGGGCGCCATCACGACGGCGGAGTATTTGCTGCCGTCGATGCTGGTGGCATTCACGGCGGACCGGCCGGAGGTCAAGATCAAGCTCCACGTGGGCAACCGCGAGGAGATTGTCCGGATGCTGGCCATGCATGAGATCGATCTGGCCATCATTGGCCGGCCACCCACGGATATGCGCACCCAGGCGACGTCGTTCGCCAAGCACCCCATGGCGTTTATCGCGGCGCCGGACCATCCATTGATGACGCGCCGCCATCTGACGCTGCAAGACCTGGTGGAGGCGAACCTGCTGGTGCGCGAGCGCGGCTCGGGCACACGCAATACCGTGGAGCGGCTGTTCAGGGAGGCTGGCCTGCGGCTGCCGCTGGGTTCCGAGCTGTCCAGCAACGCGGCGATCAAGCGGATGGTGTCCGCCGGGCTGGGCGTGGCGTTTCTCTCGCTGCACGCCTGCACGCTGGAGTTCCAGGCGGGGCTGATCGGGCTGCTGCCGCTGCAGGGCAATCCCATCGAGCGCGACTGGTACGTGCTGAACTTGCCGGGCGTGCGCCTGCCGCGCGTGGCGGTGGCCTTCCGTGCCTATCTGGTGGAGCAGGGGCAGGCGGAAATCAACCGGCAGCTGGAGTCCTTCGACGTGATATTGCGCCGGCTGCATGCCCGTGCGCGGCGTTTGCGCAAGGCAAAGCCCGACGCGGCGGAGCATGCATGAAGACGAGGCCGGATCGCTGGGAGGCGTTCGTCCCCGGTTGCCCGGCCGTCCGGTTCGGGTGTCCTGAATCCAAAATTCGTTGCAGAAATAAGTCTGCCGATAAGGCAGACTTATTTCTGCAACGAATCTCCGACTCAATACATTCTGTCTAGCTGAGGGCCGTATCGCCGCTGGCCTGCGCCCATTCCCGGAGCCTGGCATCGCGCGCCAGCAGCCTGCGCGCGGTGTTGTAGTCCGGCGGATCCACCCGCGCGCCTCCGGCGGGCTTGCCGTCACGGGCCGCCTCGTATCTGCCGATCATGTCCTGCGCTTGCGCGATCTGCTGCGCGGAGGGCGTGAAGGCCGCGTGGATGGCGGCGACCTGATGCGGATACACCGTGCATTTCGCTTTCAGTCCGATCCGGCGCGCCCAGGCCAGGTCGGCCGCCAGCGCCGTTGCGTCCTGGTAATTGAACGGGCAGTCGACCGGCACGCAGCCCGCCGCGATGCATTCGACCAGGAAGCGCGCGCGCACAGCGTGCAGCTCGATGCCATCCGGCCCGCGCACCGCGTCCAGATCCGCGCTCAGGTCCTCGGCCGCCAGCAGGCAGGCACTGACGCGCGTGCTGGCCGACAGGATGGCGGCGGTGGCGACGATGCCGCGCGCGGACTCCAGCGTCGGCACGATTTCGGTTTGCCGGGGCGCCAGGCCGAACTCGCGTTCCAGCGCGGTGATTTGCTGGTCGAGCGCCTGGATTTGCGCAGCCGTTTCGGTGTGCGGCAGGAAGATGGCCGCGGGCGCGCCCGGCATGACGCCGCGAAGATCGTCCAGTCCGTCGCCATCCAGCTTGTTGATGCGCACGGCGCCGACAATGCCGCGCGCCCGGCATTCAGCCATCAGCGTGACAATCCGTGCGCGCGCGGCGGGGCGGTCTGCGGGGCTGGTGAACTCCTCCAGGTCGGCGACGATGACATCCGGGCCGCTCTCAAGCGCCGCCTGCTGGCGGACGGTGTCCAGTCCTGGCGCGAACATCCAGCTGCGCCGGAGTGCTGGCGGGCGTCTTGACGCGTGTCGGGGCTGCGTGTTCATCGCATATCTCTGATAGTGGGGGCAGTGAGGCAAGGCAATCGATCCGGCTGGCTTCAGGCGCCCTGGAGCAGCACCGAGGCAACCGGCTCGCCCGCTTGCAGGCGGGCGAGGATGGCCGGCTCGGCCTCGTCGGACGCCAGCGCCCGGGCGATGACGCCAGCCGCGGCATCCGCCGACAGGAACAGCACGCCGTTGTCGTCGGCCAGCACGATGTCCCCCGGATTGACAGTGACGCCGCCGCAGATCACCGGCTCGTTGACGGCGCTGCCGCCTTCGTCGATCCGTTTGGTGGTGAGGACGCTGGTGCCCCGTGCAAACACCGGTATCCCCATGGCGCGCAGTTCCAGGATGTCCGTGACCACGCCGTCGACGATGATCCCTTTTGCGCCCGCGCACAAGGCAGCGGTGCCGGTGACGGCGCCGACAGGCGCGTGGGCGTGGTCGCCGCAGGCATCGATGACCAGCACATCGCCGGCGGTGAGGCAGGCCAGCGCGCGGTTCACCGCAATGGCGTTGGGCGTGGCCAGCCGCAGCGTGACGGCGCGACCGGCCACCTTGACGTTGGGGACGAGCGCGCGAATGCCGTGGCTGGCGAAGCCGTCCTCGAGAAAGTGCCCGAGCGTGGGGAAACTCACGCGTTCCAGCTGGCTCAGCAGGGTGGGGTCGATGTTCGTTTGCATGATCGGTATCAGGTATGACGACGTCGTCCCGGGCCGGCAGCAGGCATCAAGGCCGCAACCCGGGACGACGATCTGGCAGTGGCGCGGTATCCGCGGCTCAGGACAGCGAAGCCTTGGCGTTGCCCGCGGCGCTTGCCGCCGGCGCATCCTTGCGCAGGGTTTCTGCCAGCAGCAACAGCGCAACGGCGGAAATCAGCGCGGACCCGATCATGTACCAGGCCACCGACGAACCGCGGCCCGTGGCGGACAGCAGCGCGGTCGTGATGATCGGCGTGGCCGCGCTGCCCAGCAGCCCGGACAGCATGTAGCTGATCGACAGGCCCGAGTAGCGCACCTTGGTGCCGAACAGCTCAGCCAGGAAGGTGGCGATGGGACCGTAGTTTGCCGCGAAGGCGCTCATCATCAGCAGGTAGCCGAGCAGGGCAAAGGCAAACACCTTGGTGTCGAGCAGCCAGAACAGCGGGAAGGCGAGCAGCGCCTCGGCAAGGATCCCGCCGATGATCACCGGCTTGCGGCCGATCTTGTCCGACAGCAGGCCGAACAGCGGCAGCAGCACCACGCACAGCGCGCAGGCGATCAGCGCGATCGACAGCATCTGGTTGCGCGAGAAGCCCAGCGTCTGGGTGCCATAGGTCAGGCCGAACGCCACGATCAGGTTGAAGGCGGTGCCGGTCGACATCGTCGCGATGCCGCCCAGCAGGACCTGCTTCCAGGATTTGGTCAGCACTTCCGCCAGGGGAATCTTTACCTGCGCGGCACTGGCCTTGACCTTGCTGAACGACGGCGTTTCCGATGTGTTCAGGCGAATGTACATGCCCACGCCGACCAGCAATACGCTGGCCAGGAACGGAATGCGCCAGCCCCAGGACAGCAGCGCCTCATTGGACATCACCGCGTTGCTGAGCAGGAATGCCAGGTTGGCGATCAGCGTGCCCGCGGGAACGCCGATCTGCACCCACGAGCCGTAGAGGCCGCGCCGGTTGGCAGGCGCATGTTCCACCGCCATCAATACCGCGCCGCCCCATTCGCCGCCTAGCGCAAGGCCCTGGATGACGCGCAGCGTCAGCAGCAGGATGGGCGCCCAGATGCCGATCGAGCGGTAGTCGGGCAGCAGGCCGATGGCGAACGTGGCCGAGCCCATCATGATGAGCGATACCAGCAGCATGGACTTGCGGCCGACCTTGTCGCCGAAATGCCCGAACAGCGCGGCGCCGACCATGCGGGCGACATAGGCCGATGCAAAGGTGCCGAAGGCGAGCAAGGTCCCGGTCAGGGGATCGAAGGCGGGGAAGAAGACCTTGTTGAAGACCAGGGCCGAAGCCGTGGCGAAGATGAACAGGTCATACCATTCGACTGTTGTGCCGATGACGCTGGCGGCGGCGATCTTCTTCATGTTGCGAGGAGGATGACCGGTTTCCGGCTGGGTAGTGGAGGCGTGGTCAGTGTTCATGAGGCGTTCCTGGATGGCGAGGCGTAGTGCTTCTGTTGCTTCTGTGTTCTGGTGGTCAGGCCAATATATCGTAGGCGACCCTGGATGGCAGGGTAATAGGTAGTTGTTCTAGGTCTGGTGTTCTGGTGGTCAGGCCAATTGAGGCAAAACGCTACGTTCTCTCTCATTCACGCAAGCCGCGTGCCAGCGGAAAGATGCGAATGCGGCACGCCATGTCCGGGTCGATGCGTGGGAATGGTGCGTGCCGGTGCCGCTGACGAAGCGGGGGCGGGAACCGGTTTGCACCAGTTGTGTGCGGATGCGCGATGGCAGCCGGCGATGTGGGCGGGGAGGCGGGAGGCGGGATCCGGCCCGCCGGGTGGTCTACTCGGCGATTTCCTCTGACAGGCGGGAGACGATTGCCAGCAAGTGGAAGGACATGGCGTGGCGCGCCCGGATCGGGTCCCGGGCCACGATGGCTGTCACGATGCGATCGTGCTCGCCTACCGCCGCGCGCCAGGCCGACGCGCCCACAAAGTGCTTGTCAAGGCGCTTGTATACGGGGCTGGCCTCGCACAAGTCCCAGACGTGGGCGACCACCGACGCAAGCGCCGCATTGCCACAGGCCGCGGCAATGGCCTCATGGAAGGCCCGGTCATGGGCGAAATCCCCGGCTTCCGGCGATTGGTCGGGATTCATGCCCCGGTGGGCCTCTTCGATGGCGGCGATCTGCTCCGGCGTCCCGTGCTGGGCCGCCAGGGCAGCGCATTCCGGCTCGAACAGCGTGCGCGTCTCGAGCAGTTCGAACGGGCTGGCTTCCAGGGCCGCGCCAAGGCGGCGGTCGATATCGGCTTCAAGATCGGTTTCGATGGCGGCCCCGATGCCGGGCTCGGCGCCATTGGCTGCGGCAATCCCGTTCTCCTTGGGCTCCAGCACGAAGACGCCGCTGCCGACGCGCACCTCGATGTAGCCGCCGATCTCAAGGGCAATCAACGCCTCGCGCAACGTCGAGCGCGCCACGTTGAGCTGCTCGGCAAGCTCGCGCTCGGCCGGCAGGCGCTCGCCCGGCGCGAATTCGCCGGCGCTGATTTTCTTGGCGATCTGGTCCGCGATCAGGCGGTAGAGGCGCTGCGCTGTAACTGCTTGAAGAGATGACATGGGTAGGCGCCGCCGCAAATTGCAAATTGACTGGTGGTCAGATCAATACCGCAAAACAGGCTCTCAATTCAAGGGTGTAGGCGCGTTTCGCTCGGTCTGCGGATAACCGTGGTCAGTGGTCCGGCCAATATAGTGGTGCATGAGGCGCTTACGTATGGACCTGGCGTAAAGCGGGGTCTAGGTCATGCAATCCGCCGGCGCAGTCCGGGCTGCCGTCAGGCTCAAGCCTCTTGATTGCAAGTAGCTTATACGACGCTTATCCGCACAATGTCTTGTGGAAACGCAAGCTATTTGCCACTGGTGGCCGGACCACCAGTCAAATAATCGAAATTACTTGGCGTTTTTCCGGCGGTGACTCTAGAATTGGTCCGGCCACCAGTTGATACCCGATGATCGCCATATAAGAATGCGATTCGGGGAGCGCACGAGACACGGCGGCAAGGGGCCAGGACCCCGCCGCACAAGTAAATCCAAAGGAGCACGCAATGAAGAACGCAGACCTGGTACGCCGCAAGGATGCCGCCACGCCCCGTGGCGTAGGCGTGATGTGCAATTTCTACGCCGAGCGCGCCGAGAACGCGGAGTTGTGGGATGTCGAAGGCCATCGTTATATCGACTTCGCGGCCGGCATTGCCGTGCTCAATACCGGTCACCGTCACCCGCGCCTGGTGCAAGCCATGCAGGCACAGATGGAGCGCTTCACCCACACGGCCTATCAGATCGTGCCTTACGCCAGCTATATCGAGCTGGCCGAGAAGATCAATGCCCGCGCGCCCGGCGCCTTCGCCAAGAAGACCGCCTTCTTTACCACCGGCGCCGAAGCGGTGGAGAACGCCATCAAGATCGCGCGTGCCGCCACTGGGCGCCCCGGCGTGATCGCCTTCGCGGGCGGCTTCCACGGGCGCACCATGATGGGCATGGCCCTGACCGGCAAGGTCGTGCCGTACAAGGTGGGATTCGGCCCGTTCCCCGCCGATGTGTTCCATGCCCCGTATCCGAATGCCCTGCATGGCGTGAGCGTGCAGGAGTCGATCAACGCGCTGCAGCAGCTGTTCAAGACGGATATCGATCCGAGGCGCGTCGCCGCCATCATCTTCGAACCGGTCCAGGGGGAGGGCGGCTTCAATGTAGCGCCCGCGGAATTCGTGCGCGCGCTGCGCGGCATCTGCGACGAGCACGGCATCCTGCTGATCGCCGACGAAGTGCAGACCGGATTCGGCCGCACCGGCAAGCTCTTCGCCATGGAGCACTATGACGCGGCGCCGGACCTGACCACCATGGCCAAGAGCCTGGCGGGCGGCATGCCGCTGTCGGCCGTGTGCGGGCGGGCCGAGATCATGGATGCACCGGCCCCCGGCGGCCTGGGTGGCACCTATGCCGGCAACCCGCTGGCGGTGGCGTCGGCGCTGGCGGTACTGGACGTGCTGGAGAGCGAGAAGCTGATCGAGCGCGGCGCGGCGCTGGGCCGCCGGCTGCAGGACAAGCTCGAAGGCCTGAAGTCGCGCGTGACGGCGATCGGCGAAGTCCGGGGACTTGGCGCGATGATCGCCGTGGAGTTCCGCAAGGCCGATGGCAGCCCCAACCCGGAGTTCACACGGCAAGTGCAGGACCACGCCCTGGAGAAAGGCCTGCTGCTGCTCACCTGCGGCGTGCATGGCAATGTCATTCGCTTCCTGTTCCCCCTGACCATCCAGGACGCCGTGATGGACGAGGGCCTGGGCATCCTGGAAGCCGCGCTGCTGCAGTGACCGCCCGGCGGCAAGTCAGTCGACATCGAATTCAAGCAAATGAAGGATTGCCGCGGTAGTGCCGCGGCGATCGCGCAACGGAACCCACGACATGAATCATCCCTCGCCCCGTGCCTTGCCGGCGCTGTCAGAGCGCAACGGCGGCCAGATCCTGATCGACCAACTGATTATCCAGGGCGTGAAGCGCGTCTTCCTGGTGCCGGGCGAGAGCTACCTGCCTTGCATCGATGCGCTGTATGACCACCAGGACAAGATTCAGCCCATCGTCTGCCGGCAGGAGAGCGGAGCCGGCTACATGGCGGAAGCGCACGGCAAGCTGACCGGCGAGCCCGGCATCTGCTTCGTCACGCGCGGGCCCGGCGCGACCAATGCCAGCATCGCCGTGCATACCGCCTACCAGGACTCCACGCCCATGATCCTGTTCGTCGGCCAGGTTGGCAACGACTTCTACGAGCGCGAAGCGTTCCAGGAGATCGACTACCGCCGCATGTTCGGCCAGATGACCAAATGGGTGGCGCAGATCGACCGCACCGAGCGCATTCCTGAATTCATTGCGCGCGCTTTCGCGGTGGCGACCAGCGGCCGGCCCGGCCCGGTCGTGCTGGCCCTGCCCGAGGACACGCTGTGGGGCAAGGCCAGCGTGGCCGATGTGCCGCGCTATCGCCGTGCGCATAGCGCGCCGACCCCCGACGCCATGGCCTCGCTCGCGCAGATGCTGGAGCAGGCCGAGCGCCCGTTCCTGCTGGTAGGCGGCTCCGGCTGGACGCCGGCCGCAGCCCGGCAGCTGGAAGGCTTTGCCGAGCGCTTCGCGCTGCCGGTCGGGGTGGCCTGGCGGCGCCTGGAATGCTTCGATAACCATCATCCCAATTTTGCCGGGCATGTGGGTTGGGCCATGCCCGACTCCCTGCGCAAGCGCGTGCAGGAAAGCGACCTGCTGATCGCCGTGGGCACGCGCATGGGCGAGGCAACCAGCGAGGGCTATACGGTTGTGGAAAGCCCGCTGCCGAAACAGCGCCTGGTCCATGTGTACCCCGACGCGAACGAACTCGGGCGCGTGTTCCATCCCACGCTGCCGATCGCCGCCGATGTTGTCTCGTTCGCCGCCGCGGTCAGCGCGCTTGCGCCATCGGGCCCCCGTGGCGCGCGCAACGCTGGCCATGAAGCCCATCGGGTCTATCTGTCCGAGCAGGAGCCCAAGGCAGCGCCCGGCGCGCTCAACCTCAATGTGGCGGCCTGCCACGTTCGCGACAACGTGCCCGAGGACACCTGCATCACCGTCGGCGCCGGCAACTACGCCTTGTACCCGCACGCCTACTACCGCTTCAAGGGCGTCGGCACGAGCCTGGCGCCGACGGTGGGGTCGATGGGCTACGGCCTGCCCGCCGCCATCGCCGCCAAGCTGGAGAATCCCGAACGCACCGTGATCTGCTATGCGGGCGATGGCTGCTTCCAGATGAACCTGCAGGAACTGGGCGTCGCCATGCAGTACCGGGCGGGCATTGTGGTGCTGGTGTTCAACAACGGCATCTGGGGCACCATCCGCGCCCACCAGGAGCGCGAGTTTCCGGGCCGCACCGTGGCGCTCGGTTTCGATAATCCGGAATTCAGCGAACTGATCCGCGCCTATCGCGGCTACGGCGAGGTTGTCGCCAGCGATGCCGAGTTCGGCCCCGCCTTTGCACGCGCGCTGGCATTCGCCAACAGCCAGCAGCTGCCCGCCCTGCTCGAACTGCGCTATGACGCCGATGGCATCGCGCCGGGCATGACCTTGTCGCAGATCCGGTCGGAAGCCTTCGCCCGGCAGGCCGACGCCAAGTAAAGCCACGATGGCGCAAGGAGATAAGAGATGACGACACTCGCAATCAATGGCGACCGGCTGTGGAAGTCGCTGATGGATCTCGCCGCGATCGGCGCCACGCCCAAGGGCGGCAACGCGCGCCTGGCGCTGACGGCGCTGGACGGACAAGGCCGCGACCTCGTGACCGGATGGATGCGCGACGCCGGCCTGAGCGTGACGGTGGACAAGCTCGGCAATATCTTTGGCCGCCGGGCAGGGCGCAACAACGGCCTCGCGCCGGTCATGACGGGCAGCCATATCGACACGCAACCCACCGGCGGCAAGTTCGACGGCTGCTATGGCGTGCTGGCGGGGCTGGAAGTCATGCGCACGCTGAACGACCACGGCATCACCACCGAGGCGCCGCTGGAGGTCGCCATCTGGACCAACGAGGAGGGCTCGCGCTTTGTCCCGGTGATGATGGGCTCCGGCGTGTTCGCCGGCGTCTTCCCGCTGGAGACCGCGCTATCGGCCACGGACGTGGCAGGCAAGCGCGTGGCGGATGAACTGGCGGCCATCGGCTACGCCGGCGACGCCGAGGTGGGCCGCGAGGTGGGCGCGTATTTCGAGGCCCATATCGAACAGGGGCCGGTGCTGGAAGCCGAAGACAAGGTGATCGGCGTCGTGACCGGCTCCCTGGGTTTGCGCTGGTATGACGTCACCGTGACCGGCATGGAGGCCCATGCCGGCCCCACGCCGATGCCGCTGCGCAAGGATGCGCTCTATGGCGCCACGTTCCTGATGCAGGCCGTGATCCGGATCGCCCACGAATTCGCGCCGCACGGGCGCGGCACCGTGGGCGTGGTAAATGTGCATCCGTCGTCGCGCAATGTCATCCCCGGCGCGGTGAAGTTCACGGTGGATCTGCGCCACCTCGATCCGGCGCGGCTTGCGGAAATGGATGCCCGCTTTCGCGCGGCCTGCGCGGCCGTGGCGGATGGCAGCACCACCGGCACGGCGCTGGATGTGGCTGTGGAGGACGTGCAGTACTTCGCGCCGACCCCGTTCGCGCCCGAACTGATTGGCCACGTGCGCCGGGAAGCCGCCGCGAGGGGCTACACCCACCAGGACATCGTGACGGGCGCCGGCCACGACGCCGTCTATATCGCCGGCATCGCGCCGACCGCGATGATCTTCGTGCCCTGCAAGGACGGCATCAGCCACAACGAAATCGAAGACGCCAAGCCAGAGCACCTTGAAGCCGGCGCCAATGTGCTGCTGGGCGCGATGGTGGCGCAGGCGAACGCCTGAGCGGCCCGGACACAACGAATACAGGAACGCATGATGAGCGATTTGCGAGATCTCGCCTACTGGCGCAAGCAGGCGGAGACGGTGCCCATCCGTACGCAGGCCTATATCGATGGCCGCTGGACCGATGCCATTGACGGCGCCACCTTCGAGACCATCAACCCCGCTACCGGCAAGGTGCTGGCCCGCGTCGCGGCTTGCGGCGCCGAAGACGTCGACCGTGCCGTGGCCGCGGCGCGCAAGGCTTTCCGGTCAGGCGTGTGGTCGGACCTGCCGCGCAGCGCCCGCAAGGCCGTGCTGCTCCGGCTGTCGCACCTGATCGACACGCATCGCGAAGAGCTGGCGCTGCTGGAAACGCTGGACATGGGCAAGCCCATCGCCGAAACGCTGCAATACGATATTCCCGAGGCCGGGCGCACTTATGCGTGGTACGGCGAAGCCATCGACAAGATCTACGACGAGATAGCGCCGACGGCTCCCGGCGTACTGGCCACCATCACGCGCGAACCGCTTGGCGTGGTCGCGGCGGTGGTTCCCTGGAACTATCCGCTGCTGATGGCCAGCTGGAAGGTGGCGCCCGCGCTGGCCGCGGGCAACAGCGTGGTGCTGAAACCGGCGGAGCAGTCCCCGCTTACCGCGCTGCGGCTGGCGGAACTCGCCGAGGAGGCCGGCGTTCCGGCGGGCGTCTTCAACGTGGTGCCGGGACTTGGCGCCGCCGCGGGCCAGGCGCTGGGCCGCCATCCGGATGTGGACTGCATTGCCTTCACCGGGTCCACCGCGACGGGCAAGCGCTTCATGGAATATTCCGGCCAGTCGAACCTCAAGCGCGTCTGGCTGGAGTGCGGCGGCAAGTCCCCGCACATCGTCTTCGACGATTGCCCGGACCTGGACCGCGCCGCGCAGGCGGCCGCCATCGGCATCTTCAGCAACCAGGGCGAGATCTGCATCGCCGGATCGCGTCTCTATGTGCAGAGCGGCGTCTACGATGTGTTCCTGGAAAAGCTGGAAGCGCATGCCGCGCGGATGCAGCCGGGCGACCCGCTGGATCCGGCGTCCGCCATGGGTGCCATCGTCGACGGCGCGCAACTGCAGCGGGTGATGTCCTATGTGCGGAGCGGCGAGGACGAAGGCGCCCGGCTGCGTGCCGGCGGCAAGCGCGCGCTTTCGGACAGCGGCGGCTATTACATGCAGCCGACCATCTTCGAATGCCCGACGCAGTCGCTGACCATCGTGCGGGAAGAGATCTTTGGCCCGGTGCTGGCGGTGACCCGCTTCGATACGGAAGAGGAGGCCATCCGCATGGCTAACGATTCCCCCTACGGCCTTGGCTCGGGCCTCTGGACCTCCAGTCTCTCCCGTGCCCACCGGGTTTCGCGCAAGCTGCAGGCGGGGCTGGTCTGGGTCAACTGCTATATGGACAGCGACGTGACGGTGCCCTTTGGCGGCGTGAAGCAGTCGGGTTCGGGGCGGGACAAGTCATTGCACGCGCTGGACAAGTACACGGACCTGAAGACGACCTGGATCAGCCTGGCATGACAGGGCGGCGCGCGTACCGCAGGCCTCCCCCGCGCTGACCGGGAGCTAGGCCCGGATCAGATCAGGTCCTCCTGCCGCATCGTGGGGGCGTTGCCGCCGGCCAGGGCCAGCGGCGCCGCGCCGCCGCGCGGCGTGCGGCCACCGCTCGCCGCCCGAGCCAGGTTAAGGCCCCGCTCCCGCGCCTTGTAGACGGCTTCCTCCTTCCCGCCGGCCTGCAGGTGCTTGTAGATGGTGCGGGCGTGGGTCTTGACGGTGGGCACGGAGATATTCAGCAAGCGGCCCACGGTCTTGAACGCATGGCCCCGGGCAAGCAATACCAGCACATCGTACTGGCGCCGGGTCAGTCCCAGCAGCATCGCCTCTGCACCGGGCCGCTCACCGCCAACGGCGGGCGCCGATGCCTGCTTCGCCGCGGGCAGGGCCGGGAACAGCGGCAGCTGTCCAATGCCGGAATGCGTCGGATGGGCGGTGGCGATACGCCGGACGGCCGATTCGATCACGTCGAGCGGCGCCGATTTCGCGAGACAGCCGCAGAAACCCGTCGTGATCCCGCCCAGGGGCAATTCCAGGGGAACGGTATCGGAAAGCAACAGCAAGCGCGGTGCCGGCCATATCCTGCGTACCATGCCGAGCCACTGCCAGCCCGTGTCCGGATTGCGGGGCATGCCGAAGACAATCAGGTCAACCTCCTCCCCGGCATGACAAGGGGCGGGGATTTCCGTGGGGTCGATGGCAAGGACATGGTCAATGCCCGCAACACGCTGCAACAGCGTGAGCATGGCGATGCGGAGCAACGGATGGCTTTCGACGAGCAGCGCGTTCATGCCTTATCTCCCCGTACAGATGCAATGGAGCAGGCTGAACCCGCAGGCATGGCGCGGCGCCGCCAGCGCGGACCAGCGCTATTGCAGCACCCGCCACCTTCGGATTTCGACCCCCATCCTGGCTGTGCCGCCAGGGTGGCTCTGCGTCGTGGACGCCTGCCCGGATATTTGATGTTTTTTCTTGTTCGGAGTGATCTTATGTGCGGAATATAACGAAATCAAGGAATTGTTGTTGCGGTAGTGAAACCACAACCTGTTGATCGGCATCTGTGTCGCGCCGGTGCCGCTTCCTCGCGCCGCGTCGCGATCTTGCTGATGGCGTTGCCCCAGCCGACGCACAGGTCCGGATTCCTGTACCTGCGGCGGACCCTGCGGCGGACCTTCCGGGCTTAGCCTCCGCTTTCTTTTTCCAGCACCTCGCCCAGCGCGTCATCCACCGTTTCCAGCATCACGAAACGCAACTGGCCGCGCGCGTCCGCCGGCAGGTCATCAAGGTCGGGGGCATTGCGCGCGGGCAGCAGCACGGTCTTGATACCGCCGCGCAGGGCAGCCAGCACCTTCTCCTTGATGCCGCCGACCGGCAGCACGATGCCGCGCAGGCTGATCTCGCCGGTCATGGCGCAGTCGCTGCGCACCGGCCGGCCCATCAGCAGCGAGGCCAAGGCGATGAACATGGCTACGCCGGCGCTGGGCCCATCCTTGGGAACGGCGCCGGCGGGCACGTGGACATGAATGTCGTGCTTGTCGAAGCTGCCGCAATCGATGTGCAGGGACGCGCAGCGCGACTTGACCAGGGTCAGCGCCGCCTGCGCGCTTTCCTTCATCACGTCGCCAAGCTGGCCGGTCAGCAGCAGCCTGCCGCCGCCCGGCGTGCTGCCCGCTTCAATGAAGAGCAGGTCGCCGCCAACCGGGGTCCATGCCAGGCCGGTTGCCACGCCAGGCAGGCTGGTACGCAAAGCCGATTCGCTCTCGAAGCGGCGATGCCCCAGGATGGACGGCAGGTCGTCGGACCCGATGCGCTTGCGGATGGCCGGATCCTCGGCTACCAGCATTGCCACATGGCGCAGGACCGCGCCGATCTGCCGTTCGAGACTGCGCACGCCGGCCTCGCGCGTGTAGTCGCGGATGATGGCGGCCAAGGCCTCGTCGGTCAGTTCGCATTGCGCCGGCGCCAGGCCGCACGCTTCGAGCTGGCGGGGCAGCAGGTAGCGCCGCGCGATCTGTGCCTTCTCGGCTTCTGTGTAGCCGGCCAGTTCCAGCATTTCCATGCGATCGCGCAGGGGGCCCGGGATGGCTTCCAGCTGGTTCGCGGTGGCAATGAAGACAATGGCCGACAGGTCGAAGGTCACGCCCAGGTAGTTATCGCGAAAACTCGCGTTCTGGCCGGGGTCCAGGATTTCGAGCATGGCGGCTGCCGGATCGCCGTGCACGCCCTGGCCAAGCTTGTCGAGTTCGTCGAGCAGCATCACGCAGTTGCGCGCGCCGGCCTTGCGGATTGCCTGGATGATATTGCCTGGCATGGCACCGATATAAGTGCGACGATGGCCGCGCAGTTCCGACTCATCGTGCAGGCCGCCCAGGCTCACCCGCACGAAAGGCCGCTCCATCGCCCGCGCGATGCTCTGACCAAGCGAGGTCTTGCCCACGCCGGGCGGCCCGACGAAGCAAAGGATCGGGCCCTTGCCGTGCGGATTCAGCTTCCTGACGCCGAGATACTCCAGGATGCGGCGCTTGATCTTGTTCAGCCCGTAGTGTTCGTCGTCAAGGATCTGGCGCGCCCGCGCGATATCGATGGGCTTCTCATCGGGAAGGCGCCACGGCATCTCGGTCAGCCATTCAAGGTAGCTGATGCTGATCGAATACTCGCCGGAGGCTTCCGGCATCCGTTCCAGCCTGGCCAGTTCCTTGCGCGCATGCGATTCGACCTCGGGCGGCATGCCGGCGGCGGCGATCGCTTCGGCCAGCTTGCGGATCTCCTCGTGGCTCTCCGTGTTCTCGCCCAGTTCGTGCTGGATGGTCTTGAGCTGTTCGCGCAGCATCATCTCGCGCTGGCGCTGGTCCAGCCTGCCGCGGGTTTGTTCCGCGAGCTCGCGGGATAGGCGCAGCACTTCGATGCGCGCCGCCACGGCATCCGTCACCCGGTCCAGCCGCTTGCACAGCTCAAGCGTTTCGAGGATCTCCTGCTTGCGCTCCAGCGCGATGTCGATCAGCCCGGCCAGCGTGTCCGCCAGCAAGCCGGGCGACTCGATCGCCTGCAGGGAACCGGGCAATTCCGCCGGGGCGCCTGGCAGCAGCGCGAACATGTCCGCCGCGCGTTCCTTCAGGACCAGCGCGCGTGCTTCGATGTTCGGGTCGCGCTGCGTGGGTTCGGCAAGCATCTCCACCCTGGCGGCCAGAAAGGGGTAGCCGGCCAGTGGTTCGAGCAGCCGGAAGCGCTGGGCGCCCTGGCAAACCAGGTGGTGGGTCCCATCCGGGCTGGTCACATAGCGCAGCACATTGGCCACGGTACCCATGCCATAGAGCGCATCGAGTTCCGGATCTTCGGCCTGCGGGTCACGCTGGAGCACCACCCCGAGCGGGAGCTGGCCCAGTACGGCCGCGCTCACGCCTGCCTTCGCGCGCTCGCGTCCAATTGCCAGCGGGATTGCCAGGCCGGGGAAGAGGACGATATTGCGGACCGGGAGCAGGATGAGTCCATCGGGCGGCAGGGCGGACGCCGTGCCGCCGTCGGCCGCTTCGGTAGCTTGCGCAACGCCGCCCTGTTCCACGCTTTGCGCAATCTGCCCACCCTCCCTGGTCAAGGCGGATTCGCCTCCGATATAGGTGCTCATGGCGGTGTCTCCTGCGGGCCTGGCGCATGTAGCCAGGTCTTCGCGAAAAAAATCGGCAGCGCGCAAAGTCGGCTTCGCGCAGGTCCCGCTTACTCCGATCTCTCGAGGATCAGCACGAGACAGCCATCCACGGATTCGCTCTGCTGCATGCCGTAGCGCCCGGGAGGAAGCTGGATGTGCCGCTCAAAGCGGCCATAGGGAATCTCAAGGCAGTGCACGGTACCGCCGGCGAAGGCGCGGTGCAGCGCGCGTTCGGCACGGATGCTGAGCGTATTGGCATCCAGCCCGATGTCGATGCACTCTGGCTTCACGCCGGGCAGCGCCACCACGACGGCGATCTGCTTGCCCTGCTCGAAGATTTCCACGGGCGGCTCCCACACCGGGCGCAGGCCAAGCTGGCCGGCCGGGCGAAAGAACTGGCGATGCAAGCGCTCGGCACGCTCGACTGCCTGTAGCGCGGTTTCCCACGTCGTCATGTTGCGGCCGCTTGGCATAGCCGGGCTCCTCGCTCACCCTTGGAACAGGCATGGCTGACGCTTCATCAAATGCCACGGGGGCGGCATTGTCAATTGGCTTTTTGGGGCGAGTCCCGAGGGCGGCCTGCCGGCTGGATCACTATCCGGGCATCGGGTGTATGCGCCGCAATCCGGCTTGCTTGCGGTGTCCGGAAGCGGCGCAACCCGCTGAGCGGAAACTACGGCCGCTTGTCGCTGGCCGGGCTCGTCGGGCGCTGCGCTGGCAGGCTGCCGATGATGCAGTCCACCGCGCGCGTGTCCGACTTGCCTTGCCCCAGCCCGCCGATGACCGAGTCGCGGTACTGCGCGGGTGTGATGCGGTGGTAGTAGAGGCGCGAGGTCTGGTCGAGCCAGTAGACATAGTCGCTGTCGCCCTGGCTGCCGTCGGTGCGCAGCCACTCGCTCACATTGTTGTTGCCGATCATCAGGTTCGGGCAACGCCGGTTCAGGCTATCCAGGTACGCGTCGAAGCCTTGCGCCTCGATGTTGCGGACCGAGTCCGGCGCGCAGCCGGCAGTCAGCGCTAGCGCTGCCGCGCAGCTTGCCATGGCAATCCTGTATCCGGCATGGCGGGACCACCGGTTGGCGCACTTGGCAAAGGTTGGGGGGTGCATATGGATCCTGGAATGGCCGGGCAGGGCGGACACAGAGGTGGCACCAGAGCGCATTTCCCGCCCCCGGTTCCGGTATTTCGAGTGAGCATACCGGGGAACCGTTTCCTCCCCACCCCCGGGTGAAAGATTTCATATGCCGCCGGGAAGCCCTTGAATTCGCTGCCTGCCAGCCGGAGCGAAGCGCGTTCAGCCTTGAACGTCACAAAGCAGCATCCCTGCTTGACCAGGGTCGCTTTCCATCCTATAACCATCCCATTGGATGGTATTTGGATGGTTGGTCACGATGGACGAGCAACAAAGAGCACTTGCAGCACCTCCCCGGCCCAAAGGCGGCGAGACCGAGAAGATCACGATCAACCTTGGCCCTGTCGACCTCGGCCAGATCGACCTGCTGGTCGAGGAAGGCTTTTACTCGAACCGCACCGACCTGATCCGTACCGCGATCCGCAACCAGCTTGCGATCCATGCGCAGGCCGTCAGCGAGACCGTGACGCGGCGCGCGCTGGTACTCGGCATGCAGCATTTTTCCCGGCAGGACCTGGAGGCCGCGCAAGCGGCACGGCAGCGTCTGGACATTCATGTGCTGGGCCTTGCCAGCATCGCCGCCGACGTCACGCCCGAACTGGCCCTGGCCACGATCCAGTCGATTGTCGTACTGGGCGCTTTCCATGCCTCCGCCGCGGTCAAGGCGGCACTGGCCGGACGCATCCGCTGAGCGCGGCAATCACCTGAGGCCCCACTGCAGGTTCTCCTGCAGGCCCCTCGAAGGACACCATGACGAAAATGAACGAAGCATTCCTGGCTTCCATGCACGAAGCCATGGCGCTGTTGCGCACGGCCGGTCCGCTGGAGGCCACCGAAGTCATACAGCGCGCGCTGCGCGATAGCGGCGCCGCCGCCGGTTTCCAGCCTGCGCAAGTCGTCGAGGCGCTGCTGCCGCGCACGGCGCCGGCAGCGGACGCGGAAGGTCCCGCCGCCAAAGCCGGCGAGGCGCGCACGCAGCCCCGGCGGGAACCGAAGCCGGCGCCGTGGCCCGGCGTGCAGGACACCGGGCACTTCACTACAAGGCATTATGCCAGTCATGCCGGCGAGCGCGCCTACAAGCTCTACATGCCTGGCGGCTACGATGGCCAGCCGCTGCCGCTGGTCGTGATGCTGCACGGGTGCACGCAGGACGCTGATGATTTCGCGGCGGGCACGCGCATGAATGCGCTGGCCGAGCAGCACGGCTTCCTGGTCGCGTATCCCATCCAGCCAATGACGGCCAACCCGTCCAAATGCTGGAACTGGTTCAAACCGGGCGACCAGCAGCGCAGCCAGGGCGAGCCAGCGCTGATCGCGGGCATCACGCGGGAAGTCATGGCGAACCACCCGGTTGACGCGGATCGCGTGTACGTGGCCGGCTTGTCCGCCGGCGGCGCCATGGCTGCCGTGATGGTGCAGACGCATCCGGAACTCTATGCCGCGGCAGGGATTCATTCCGGCTTGCCTTGTGGCAGCGCGCACGACCTGCCATCGGCACTGGCTGCGATGAAGGGCGGGAACCTGGCCGCGAAGCTGATGGAGAAAGCGCGGACCGCACCCCGGGGCAACAGTGTTGTCTCGCCGTCGCGGCCGCTCATCGTGTTTCACGGCGATGCCGACGCCACGGTGCATGTGTCCAACGGCGAGCGCCTGCTGCGTGATTTCCAGGGTGGTACGCACCGGGACAAGCAGCAGCGCAGCCGGGGCGGGCGTACCTTCACACACCGGCAACTGACATCGCCCGAAGGCATCGACGCGGAATACTGGCTCATCCACGGGGCGCCTCACGCATGGGCGGGGGGCAGTTCGCGCGGAACGTACACCGATGACAGCGGGCCCGACGCCAGCGCCGAGATGGTGCGCTTCTTTCTCGCACATCCGCTGCGGCCGTAGTCCGGCGGCATCGCCGCGCGTCCGGCCCGCGCGGTCATTCGCCACACGCTAGCGTCAGGACAATCTCCGGGAAAAGCCCGCGCGCGCCCGGCGCTAGCCGATCCTTGCCTCGCCGGGCCATAACGGCGAACTCACTGAAAAATCCGCCTCTTCCATCGTGACCGTCCTCAGTGACCGGACCACGGCACGCGTGTCGCCCGTGCGCCACTGGAAGTAGTAGGACAGGTTGTGCGGAGCCGGCTGGCTTGCCAGTTCCGCCAGCTTGCCGGCGCGCACGAGAGGCGCCACATAGGATCGCGGAAAGAGGCTGATCCCCACGCCGGCAATCACCAGCGCAATCAAGGCCGACAGGCTGTTGCAAACCAGCGCCCTGGGAATCTCGAGTTTTTGCTCCGCCGCCCATTTCTCGAAGGCCAGCGTCAGGCCCGCTTCGGCGCTGAGCGTGATCACCGGATGCTCCGCGAAGTGCCGGGCTGTCAGGACAGTGCCGGATGCCAGCCGCTCTGGCGATGCCATCCACTGGTATGCGAGCTCACCAACCTTTACCTGCGAGAGGTTGGGGGAGGAGGACGGGCCGGGAATGATCGCGAAGTCGAGTTCGCCGCGCTCCAGCTTGCGTTCGAGGTTCAGCGTCAGGTCGACCTGCGGTTGCAGCACGAGGTGCGGATGCAGCTCGCGAACGCGGGCGACTAGTCCCGGGAACCAGGTGGATGCCACCAGTTCGCTGATGCCGAACCGGCAACTCCCGCGCAGTGCGCCGGACATGTCCAGGTCCGAACGGATACGGCTTTCAATCTCGAGAATCTGGGCAGCATGCTCAAGCAGGCGCTCGCCGGCGTCGGTGATGACCGAGCGCTGCCCGGTACGGTCGAAGAGCGCCTTTCCCAGGTCGTCCTCCAACTCCGCGATGCGCTTCGACAGCGATGACTGCGTGACATGCAGGCGTGCCGCCGCCACGGAAAAGCTGCCGAGTTTTGCGGCCCAGTAGAAGGCTTCCAGTTGTTTGAGGGTCATGGCGCCGCCCCTGTCCCGCGATGGGGGCCTGGCGCCGCCAGCGCGCTGCCATTCCAAATTCTCACCGGGGGCAGTGAAGATTTCTCGCTTTCTTCCGGCGCGGGAGCTACGTATCGTTCGGCCATTGTCAATATCGGTTCGGAAAGGGGGAGGCCATGCGGCACAGCTTCAAGAGACGCAACAAGACAGGCAACAAGACCGGCAACAAGACCGGCAACAAGACACGCGGGACGTTCAACGTACTCACCACCGCGCTCCTGTCGCTCGGGTTGGCGGCGACCGCGGCGCGGGCGGAGTGGCCCGCCGATCATCCGATCCAGGTCTTCGTGGGTTTTGCCGCCGGCGGAGGCACCGATACCATGGCGCGCACGATGGCGCCGTTCATCCAGCGCCACCTTGGCGCAAACGCCAGTCTGGTGGTGCAGAACAAGCCGGGCGCAGCCAGCGAGATCTCGAACATCAGCCTGATGCGCTCGGCCCCGGATGGCTACACCATCGGCGTGGTCAACCTGCCTGCCATGGCGTTCGCGCCGCTCTACAAGAAGACGAATTTCGATCCGGCCGGGCTGCAACTGGTAGCGCGCGTGCTGAGCGACCCGACCATCCTGGTGGCCAGGAAGGAGAGTCCGTACAACAACCTGAAGGACGTGGTTTCGGCATTGAAGAAGAAGCCTGCCTCCTTGTCTTTCGGTCACAACGGGGTCGGGACGAACGGGCACCTGGCGCTATTGCAATTGCAGAATGTGGCGGGCGTGAAGGTCAACGACATCCCGTATAACGGCACGGCGCAGTCCAAGACGGCGTTGTTTGGCGGGCATATCGACTTCGCGGCCGTCACTACGGGTGAACTGCAGGATGCGGGCAAGGAGGCTGTGCCGCTGAAGATTATCGCGCAAATGGGGGAGAAGCGGGCCGCTTCGCTACCCGATGTGCTGACGGCCAGGGAGCAGGGATTCGACGACGTAATGCCTGCCGAGCGGGGGATTGCCGTGCCCGCGGGTGTGCCGCCCGCTATCGTGGAGAAACTGCGAGCAGCTGTCCGGGCGACACTCAGGGATCCCGAGTACCTGAAGAAGGCCGGCAACGACGCACCGGTCTTGGCCTACCTGCCCGGCGACGACTGGGCCAGGGAAATCGCGGCCCGCAAGCCGATGATGCGCAAGCTGGCCGACGGCATGCCGAAGGAGTGAAGGGCGTGATGACTTCTTTTCCTCGTTGCGAGCCCAAGTCCATGCAAAGACCCGCCCCGGCCCGAAAGACGGCATCCCTGCGCGCGCTGTTGCGCACGGAGCCGTTTGTCGTGGCGCCGGCCGTGCACGATATCTTCAGCCTCCGGCTGGTGGAGCAGGCGGGCTACCAGAGCGCGTGCATCAGCGGTGCCATGCTCTCCTACAGCTTGCTCGGCGTCCCGGACATCGGCCTGCTCACGCTGACGGAATGCGTTGAGCACTGCCGCCGCCTGACGCGCGTGTCATCCATCCCCATCACCGCGGACGCCGACGCGGGCTATGGCAATCCACGCGGCGTGCACTATGCCGTCGAGTTGTTCGAAGAGGCCGGCGCCGCCGGTCTGAACATCGAGGACCAGGTGGTGCCAAGGCGCTGGGCCTCGCCGGGCGGCAAGGAGGTGGTGCCGGTCGGCGAGATGATCGCCAAGATCGATGCCGCGCAGCGTGCCAGGCGCGACAGCAACTTCATGATCATCGCCCGCACGGACGCGTTTGCATGCGAGTCCACCGAGCAGGTCATTCAACGGGCCCGGGCCTATCAGGCGGCGGGCGCCGATATGCTGCTGCCCATCGCGCCGCGGACCGAGGACGACATCGCTCGCCTGGTGCGCGCGCTAGATATCCCGGTGACGCTCAGCGCTGGCACCGGGCTGGTGCCCAGCCCATCCGCCGCAAGCCTGCCATTGGAACGGCTGCGCGGCCTGGGCGTCAGGCGGGTCAGCCTAACCACGCTGCTGCCGGGCGCAGCGGTCACGGGCATGAGGCGGAGCCTGGACGCCATGCGGGGCGGGGCGGGCAGCGGCGACGATGGCGGGATGGCGGCAGAGGGCGCGGCGAGCCTTGGGGCGTTGTTCCATGCGCAAGACCAGATGGCCTTCGAGGAGGCGTTGCTGCTGTAACTTGCCCGGTCCCTTGCCGCAAGCCGTATAGGCTGGCGGCGCATGGCGCGGCCTCGGGAGGCCTTGCTCTGACGAATCCCGACCACCACTACACCGGCATCCTGTTCTGTGGCGCCGAAGCAGGTCGTTGTTCCAGCACAGAACATCGCGCCGATCTCCCATCATGTCGTCAAGACTTCCCATTGTATGGCTGTGAGCGACGCCGTTCCCCCCTCGGAGCGGGGGGGAGGCGACGCATGTTGCGACACATGCCCATCGTTGGAATCAATCGTTTTTTTCGATAATTATCAGCGGGAAAAACCGTTTTAGGTAGTTATCGCGCCGGCCTTAAGCTTCGCCTCTGGAAATTTCGGCACCGTGCTGCCGGCGTGAGCGCAATCGATCATCGCAGCGCCTTTCCTCGGGCATCGCGCTCACCTCACCCCAGGCCTCGAAGATGGAAACCCATATTGCCACGGACCGAGGCTGCGCAGCCCCGGCAGCGCATGTGCGTCCCTGCGAGCTTGTCACTGCCAGGGCGAGACGGATTCAACTACCACAGGAAACGTAATGAACGCACTGAATGGCTATGACTATGAAGACCTGGAACTCGGGATGAGCGCCACCTTCGACAGAACCATTACCGAAGCGGATATCGCACTGTTTGCGGCCGCATCTGGCGACAACAATGCCGTGCACCTCGACGAGGAATTTGCCCGGACGACCCAGTTCGGCGGATGCATCGCCCACGGCATGCTGACCGCCAGCGTGATCTCGGCAGCCATTGCCGGACGCTTGCCGGGGCCTGGGACGATCTATCTGAGCCAGAACGTTCGCTTCAGAGCGCCCGTAAGGCCAGGGGAAACAGTCAAGGTTACCGTGACCGTCAAGGAGTTGCAGCCAGGGAAGCAGCGCGTCTCGCTGACTACGGTCTGTACGGTGCAAGACAAGGTCGTGGTGGACGGGGATGCGCTGGTGATGCCGACGTCGTTGGCGCGCAGGGTCCAGTAATGCCGCGGAGCTGGCTGGTTAGCCAGCTCCAATCTCAAATTCGACTAACTTTACGGAGAACGGCGTGTCTCTTCCATTAGAGTTTTCAGACAAGTTGCTCCAAGTATATTCTGCTCCATTTAAAAAAACGGCCGAATATATGGCCGGGCAGAGATTCTTTTCCTGCAGTATGGATTTTTCTGGCCTGCTGCGCTCCAATCTGCGTTATCTGGAAGGGCAGGCAGCCGTGATGAGGTCGGTGTGGAGCGAAGAGACGGACGGGGAAAAGCCGGATCGGCGCTTCGCCGCGGACGAATGGAATCGCAATCCGTGGTACCGTTTTCTCAAGAAAAGCTACCTGAATAACGCCAGGACTCTTTCGGAGATCACTGAAGCAATCGGTATCGAGGAAGATGACAAGAGCAGGCTGAGATTCCTTGTCGGTCAGTACATTGAATCCTTGAGCCCCGCCAATTTTCTTGGCACGAATCCGGAAGCCATTCAGCTGGCATTGGAATCGCAGGGCGGAAGCCTCGTTTCGGGACTTGCCAACTACGTCGAAGACGCGCGGCGAGGCCGCATTGCAATCACGGACGAATCCGCCTTCGAGGTAGGCCGCAATGTGGCCACGTCCGAGGGGGCCGTTGTCTTCGAGTGTGAATTGATGCAGCTGATCCAGTACAAGCCGCTGACCGATAAGGTTGCCTCGCGGCCGCTGGTCATCGTGCCTCCGTGCATCAACAAGTTCTACATACTGGACCTCCAGCCGGAGAACTCATTCGTGCGCTTTGCCTGCGAGCAGGGGCATACCGTGTTCCTGGTATCGTGGCGCAATCCGCAAGCGGATATGAGCGAGACCACATGGGACGACTATGTTGAGCACGGCGTACTGAAGGCGCTGGAAGTCAGCCAGGCCATCAGTGGCGCGGCTCAGGTGAACGCGCTGGGCTGGTGCGTCGGCGGTACGTTGCTGACTTCAGCCTTGGGCGTGCAGCAAGCCCGCGGTAAAAAGACGGTAGCCAGCATGACGCTGCTGACGACCATGCTGGATTTCAGCGAGCCAGGCGAACTTGGCGTGTTCATCGACGAGCCGACGGTTGCGCAGCGCGAGCAGACTATCGGGCGCAGTGGCATCTATCCCGGCAAGGAGCTGGCGTTTGTCTTCCAGATGTTGCGCCCGAATGACCTGATCTGGCCCTATTTCGTCGGCAACTACCTGAAAGGGCAATCGCCGGGAGCCTTCGACCTGCTTTACTGGAACGCCGACGCCACGAACCTGGCCGGGCCGATGTATGCATGGTACCTGCGCAATATGTACCTGGAGAACAAGCTGCGCGAGCCGGGGCAATTGACCGTTTGCGGGCATCCGATGGACCTGGGCAGCATCGACGTGCCCAACTATATCCTTGCAACGAAGGACGATCACATCGTTCCCTGGCAGTCGGCCTATCGCAGCGTTCAGCTACTGGGCGGAAAGTCGGAGTTTGTTCTTGGCGAGAGCGGACATATTGCAGGTGTTATCAATCCGGCATCGAAGCAAAAGCGTGGCTACTGGCGTGCCGGCGAGCGATGCGACGATGCGGACGGCTGGCTGGCTTCGGCGACGTCCACGCCGGGGAGCTGGTGGGTTCATTGGGCTGCCTGGCTGAAACGCCATGCCGGCAAACAAGTTGCAGCGCCGGCCAGATTGGGGAGCGACACGTTCGAGCCAATCGAGCCCGCTCCTGGCCGTTATGTCAGCGTGCGCGCCGACTGACCGCCCATCCCGGTCCGGACTTGAAGGAGGCCGGGGCTGAGCCCAGGCCGGTCACGACGCAAGGCCATTTCTGCGTCTATGAATAATTGGAATGAAGATATCAATTTTAAATCATATTCGGAATGTGATTTGACTAGCTACACTTCGTTTCCAAGCTGTTTTTTCGGCACGGATCCGGTCACCAAGCGGCTGGCTACGTCGAACACTCGTGCCAAATTTCCCTGGCCGGGCTGATGCGCACAGGCGCGCGCGGTTTCGCTGGCGCGCGCCGACTGGGCTTCAGGCGAACGGGAGCTTTTGAGCGCTGCGTCAACAGTCGCGGGGCTCGCCTCGTTTGAGGTGGACGCCGCTTCACTAACCGGACCGCTCGCCCGTACGGAGCGAGCGGTTGTGCTCGATGCTGCACCACGATGTGGCGGCGTATCGCGCCGCTGCGCGTTGTCGGAATTGAAGCGACTTGGTTATTCACCTATTTAAGGAACAGAAATGACGCCGACCGAAATCAAAGCCACGCTATCGTTTTCCGATGATTCCCCCAGCGTTGAGCTGCCGATTTACAAGGGCACTGTCGGCCCCGACGTAATCGATATTCGCAAGCTGT
>NZ_JFJV02000218.1:0-12613 GCF_000611145.1 Cupriavidus sp. SK-3
GCTGTTGGGTGCAATAACCATCGCCGCTCAAGAAAACACCGACCACCCCAGCAGGACGACGTCATACGCAGCCCCAACCCAAAACACCAATCCATCACCTACTTCAACCTCAACGGCTCCAACAACGCCGCATCATATTCCCCTCTCCCAATCCTCCCCAACTCCATCATCCGCAACAAGATATAAGCCTGCCGCTGCCGCGCCCGCCGGGGATTCACCACCGGATTATTCGCCGAAGGCGCCTTGGGCAACCCGGCCAGCATCGCGCATTCAGCCAGCGTCAGCTCCGCCACCGGCTTGCCAAAGTAAGTCTCGGCTGCCTCGGCAAAACCATAAGCTCCCTGCCCAAGGTACACCTTGTTCATATAGACCTCGAGGATCTCGTCCTTGCTCAAGGCATGCTCGATGCGATAGGCCAGCAGCACCTCGTACAGCTTGCGCGTGTAGGTCTTCTCCCGCGAGAGGAAGAAATTGCGCGCCACCTGCATGGTGATCGTGGAAGCGCCCTGCGAAAGTTCATCCGACAAGTTGGCCACGCCAGCGCGTATCACACCGACATAGTCGATGCCGTCATGCAGGTAGAAACGCTCGTCCTCGATGGCCACCACCGCCTGCGTAAGCTTGGGCGGTATCTCGCCGATGGGCACGTAGCCCGGCGACTGGCGGAAAGCGGTGAGCGCGTCCAGCGTGGGCAGCTGGCGCTGAGCGACGAGCACGGCGAGCGTGCCGAGCAGGGCTGTGCCCAGTGTCAGCAGCAGCACCAGCTTGAGAAGATTCGACCAGAGACGTTCCATGGGCAGTATTGTGCCAGCACCGGCCCGGCACCAGCCCGGTGCCGGACTCAGCCTGCCGGCAGCGTCACGCCCAGTTCCTTCGCCAGTGTCTCCAGGTTGCGCCAGATCGCCGGATTGACCTCCAGGTGCGTGGTGGTGAGCGCCCGGTTGGCGGCTTCGAACTCGCCGGGATATTGCACGCCGCCGAAGCCGGGAGCGGGTGGCGTGTCGTGCAGGTAGTTGACGAATGCCTCCACCTCGGCGCTCTGCCAGCTCAGCCCCAGGTCCAGTTCCGGATTCATCAGCACCGCGAACATATTGTTGGTGGCTACGCCGCCGCGCGGGTTTTCCGGCTGGATGGTGCCGCCGCCCGAGAGTACGCCAGCGAGCAGCTCGGCCACCACGCCCAGCGCATAGCCCTTGTGCCCGCCAAAGGGCAGCAGCGCGCCCGGATGCTCGCCGAACATGGTGGAGGCATCGGTAGTGGGGTTGCCGTCGGCATCGATGATGCTGTTTTCCGGCGCGGGCTCGCCCTTCTCCGCCAGCACGCGCGCCTTGTTGATGGCGATCGCGCTGGTGGCGATATCCACCACCAGCGGCGGGCGGCCGTTGGGCATGGGGCCGGCGAAGCACAGCGGGTTGGTGGTCAGCCGCGCGGCGCGGCCGCCATAGGGCGCTACCGCCGGCGCGCGGTTGATCACGTTGGTGAAGCTCAGCAGCACGAAGCGTTCCTTCGCCACCATCTCGCCGAAGTGGCCCATGCGGCCGAGATGGTGCGAACGGCGCAGCGTGACGATGCAGTGGCCGTGCTGGCGCACCCGTTCGATCGCGGTCTCGATGACGGTCTTGCCCACGTGCTGGCCGAAGCCGCCGTTGCCGTCGAACACCAGCAGGCTGCCACGGTCGAGCACGCATTCGGCGCGGCCGGCGGGGTTGACGTTGCCGCCAGCGAGCGAGCGCCGGTAATTGGGCAGGATCGACAGGCCGTGGCTGGTATAGCCGCAGCGGTCGGCTTCGACCAGGTGTTCGGCCACGTCGTCGGCGATATCGGCCGGCACGCCTTGCGCCGCCAGCAGGTCGCGGGCCAGCTGGAGGGCGGATTGCAGTGTGATTTTCGTCATGCGTCCCATCCCTTCAGATCCAGCCCAGCCAGCGCCAGTAGGTGGCGGCGAACAGCAGCATCATGGCGTAGCCGATCAGCGTGACGGGAATGCCGACCCTGGCGAATTGCTTGCCGTTGAAGGTGTCCGTGCCCAGGCACACCATGTTCTGCGGCGCGTTGATCGGGAGGATAAAGCCGAAGCTCACGGTGAAGCCGAGCAGCATTGTCAGCCCGATCTTGTTGATATCGCCTGGCAGCGTCTGCAGCACCGAGATCAGGATCGGCAGCAGCGCGGCGGTGAGCGCGGTGGCGCTGGCAAAGCCCAGGTGGATCAGGATCAGGAAGGCGGCAAGGATCGCGAACACCAGGATCGGCCCCTGCGTGGCGAGCCCGGAGTGCGTCACCACGAACTTGCCCAGCCATTGTCCGGCCTGGGTGGTGAGCAGCGCGGTGCCCAGGCTGATGCCCACGCCGAATACGATCAGCGTGCCCCACGGCGTGCGCTGCTGCATGGTCTTCCAGTCCATCACGCCGATGCGCGGCATCATCAGGATCACCAGGCCGACGAAGGTGACGGTGGCGGTGTCGAACTGATGCAGCTTGCCTTCCGTGGCCCAGAACAGGAGCAGCCCGATGGACACCGCGGCGAGCCGCTTCTGCGGGCCGGTCATCGGGCCCAACCCGGCTAGTTCCTTTTGCACGGCTTCCTTGCCGCCAGGGATGGCTTCGGTCTCGGCAGGCAGCAGGAAGCGCACCAGGAAATACAGCACCACCGACATCGCGACGGCCCACGGCGCGCCGGCGATCAGCCATTGCAGCCATGTGATGCGCTCGCCCAGCAGCTTGTCCATGAAGCCGACCGTCAGCAGGTTCTGCGCGGCGGCGGTCTGGATGCCGACGTTCCAGATGCTGGTGGCCATGGCCACCGTGATCATGATGCCGGCGGCGATGTTCGATTTCTTGTCGACCCCGAAGGCCGCGATGATGCCCATCATGATCGGCACCACGCAGGCGCTGCGCGCGGTGGCGCTCGGCACCACCAGCGACAGCAGGATGGTCACCGCGATGCTGCCGATCAGGATGCGCCGCGTGCTGGTGCCAATGGCCGACAGCGTCACCAGCGCGATGCGCCGGTCGAGTCCGGTCACGGTCATGGCCGCCGAGATGAACAGCGCGGCGGCAACCAGCGCCAGCGCGGTATTGGAGAAGCCGGCCAGCGCCATGCCGAGGGCGCGCGATGTGCCGTATTGCGTGGACGGGTCCGTCACCGTGGGCGCGAAGCCGATCAGCGCGGCCATCAGCGACGTGATCATGATGGCGCTGGCTTCGTAGGAGACCGCTTCGGTGATCCACACCACGATGGCGAAGGCGAGGATGGCCAGCATGCGATGGCCCGCCACCGGCAGGTCCGCGGGCAGCGGCAGGGCAAGGATGCCGATCAGCACCACGGCGGCGGCGTAGAGCCCCCATGGTGTCTGCTTCTTCGGCGTGGCTTGCGGCGTGGCGGGCACGCCGGGGGCGGAGGGGACGGTCTGGGTCGGAGTGCGAGAGTCTGTCATCGCTTTCCCTTGGGTTGTCTTGTTGATCGTTGGCTCAACACGGGATGGCGGACGTCACGCGCGGGCAAGAATGCTAGCCGGTGACTGGCTTGATGGCGGCGTCGTTCGTTCGGTCTTCCGTGAAGACTGGCGGATGCGCAGGCCGGCTTTTTGCCGGGTTGCAGCGTTCGACATGGGGAAATTATCGTGCCGGCCAACAGCGTATGTCGAGGCCGGATCACGGCGCGCATGATCAGGATCAAGGAGGGAGCTCGCGCCGGGAAATTACCGTGTGCGGTGGGGTCCTACTTTCAGATCGTTGCAGTACAAGGGCTGGCGGGCGGTGTCCCGCGGGCGTAACGCCCGCCCGCGCGGTGATCTGAAAAAAATGGAGCACATGATGAAGGTTTTGGTGAGAGGGCTACGTGCTGGAGTCGACGCAGCCCGGCTGCGTGAAGCGCTGGCCGCTTACGTGAGCGTCAAGGACGTCGAGCTGATCTGTGAGGGCGATGGCTCACATCCCTGGGCCTGGGTCGACCTGGACCTGGACGATGTGGACCCGATGAGCGTGTGGAAACTGGTGGCAATGCTCGATCGCCGTTATATTGCTGGCTGCCATACGCGCTGGCATGTGCCGGCCTATCGTGCGCGATGAGGCGCGCGCAACCCAACCACAGGGCAGGGAAACAATGCAGGGATTGTTCGCGTGGCGCCGCCACGCCATCATGGCGGACGCGCCATCACTAGGTGCCGGCGTGCCCGGCACCACACCGCTGGTGCTGGAAAACGTTGTCAATATCCGCGATCTCGGCGGTCTTCCCACGCGGGACGGCCACCGCGTGCGCGCCGGCAAGCTGTTTCGCAGCGGCAACCCGGGCCTGGCCAGCGCCGCCGACATGGAGCGGCTGCGCGCCTTGCAACTGGACGCGGTGATCGATTTCCGTTCGCCCGGCGAAAAGTCGGCCGCGGAGAGCCCCTTCGGCCAGGCCTTCCGCTGGGTAGCCACGCCGGTGCTGGAAGGCAGCATGTCGATGGCCGAACTGATGCCGCGCCTGCGCGAAGGCAGCGCGGCGCAGACGGAGGCCTTCATGCTGGAGGTCTACGGCGATTTCCCGCGCAAGTACCAGGCTGCCTTCGGCGGCTTCCTGAAGCTCGCGGAGCAGGGCGGCAACCTGCTGTACCACTGCACCGCGGGCAAGGACCGCACCGGCTTTGCCTCGCTGTTGTTGCTGGCGGGCCTGGGCGTGGAGCGCGATACCATCATGGCCAACTACCTGGAGTCGAATCACCGGAACCAGGGCTTCAACCAGAAGATGAGCGCCGGCGCGGCGCAGTTCGGCGTCGATCCCGCGGTGATGTGGCCGATGCTGGAGGTGAAGGCGTCTTACCTGGAAGCTTCCATGCAGGCCATCGAGCAGGAATACGGCGGCATCGACGCGTACCTCGGCGAGGTGCTCAAAGTGGATGCGGAGCGGTTGCGCCGGGCTTACCTGGTGCGGGCGTAGCGCGTTCCCGGCGCGGAGGCGCTACGTCCCCGCGCCTTGCTCCTTCATGATCCGCGCGGTATTCAGCGCGATCATGCCCTCCTCGTCGGTGGGCAGCACCAGCACCGGCACACGGCTGTTATCGCGGCTGATGCGCTGCCGGTTCTCGCCGTTCGCGCCGGCGTCCAGGCCGATGCCGAACAGGTCCGCCAGCCGCGCGCAGATCTTCTCGCGCACCGGCGGTGAGTTCGCGCCGATGCCGGCGGTGAACACCAGCGCGTCGAGGCCGCCCAGCGTGGTGGCGAGCTTGCCGATCTCCTGCGCCGCGCGGTACGCATAGAAATCGATGGCCAGGCGCGCGCGCGGCGTGTCGCTGTCCAGCAGTGCGCGCATATCGCTGCTGATGCCCGACAAGCCCTTGAGCCCCGATTCCTGGTACAGCATGGTCTCGATGTCCTTGGTGCTCATGCCTTGCTGCGACAGCCACAGGATGGCGCCGGCATCGATGGCGCCGCAGCGCGTGCCCATCGGCAGGCCGTCGAGCGCGGTCAGGCCCATGGTGGATTCCACGCTGCGCCCCTCGCGCATGGCGCACAGGCTGGCGCCGTTGCCCAGGTGCGCCACGATCACGCGGCCGGCGGCCAGGTCGGGCGCTACCTGCTGCAGGCGGCGCGCGATGTATTCGTAGGACAGGCCATGGAATCCGTAGCGTCGGATGCCGCGCTCGAAGTATTCGTAGGGCAGCGCCAGCAGTTGCGCCAGCGTATCGTGCCCGGCGTGGAAGGCGGTGTCGAAGCAGGCCACCTGCAGCAGCGACGGCGCGGCGGCGCGCACCGCGCGGATCGCCGTCAGGTTGTGCGGCTGATGCAGCGGCGCCAGCGGCACCAGCGCTTCCAGCTTGCCGATCACTTCGTCATCGATCTTCACCGCCGCGGAAAAATCCGCGCCGCCGTGCACCACGCGATGGCCGATCGCCACCGGCGGCGCGTCGCGCAGGCCGATGCTGAGCACCAGCCGGATCAGGCGGAAGGCCGCGTCGTGATCGGCGACCTGGTCCACCGGGAAGCGTTCGTCGGCCACCACGCGGCCGTCCGCCATCTTCGCGGTCAGGCGGGGTGAGACGCCGATGCCTTCGATCTGCCCGTGCGCGCTGAGCACCGGGTTGATGTCGGTGTTGGCGTGCGCCGCCTCGGGTACCGCATAGACGGAGACCTTGACGCTCGACGAGCCGGCGTTGACGACCAGGATGGTGGGGTGGGTGACACTCACGCGGGCATCTCCTGTGCAAAGGAATGGTTGGACGCTCAGATCGCCGCGGGCGTCCTGACGGTGCGGCGCGCATGCGCCAGCAGCACGGCAATCGCGCAACTGGCGATGCGCGCGCGCACGGTGTCGGCGCGGCTGGTGAGGATGATCGGCACGCGCGCGCCCAGCACGATGCCGGCCGCCTCGGCGCCGGCCAGGAAGGTGAGCTGCTTGGCCAGCATATTGCCGGCTTCGAGATCGGGCACCAGCAGGATGTCGGGGTCGCCCGCCACCTCGGAGACGATGCCCTTGGTAACGGCGGCTTCGCGGCTGATGGCATTGTCGAAGGCCAGCGGGCCATCGAGGATGCCGCCTTCGATCTGGCCGCGCCGGCTCATCATGCACAGCGCGGCGGCGTCGATGGTGGAGGGGATCTTGTCGGTCACGGTTTCCACCGCCGACAGGATCGCCACCTTGGGCCGCTCGATGTCCAGCACGCGCAGCAGGTCGATCGCGTTGCGGCAGATATCGGCCTTGTCGTTGAGGGTGGGAAAGATATTGACCGCGGCGTCGGTGATGAACAGCGGCTTGTGATAGGTCGGCACGTCCATCGCAAACACGTGCGAGAGGCGGCGGCCGGTCCGCAGCCCCGTTGCCGCGGCGGTGACTTCCTGCAGCAGTTCGTCGGTGTGCAGGCTGCCCTTCATCAGCAGCTCCGCCTCGCCGGCGCGTATTGCCGCGACGGCGCGCGCGGCGGCGGCGTGGCTGTGTGGCGCGTCGATCAGCACGGCGTCGCCCAGGTCCAGCGCGTTGGCGTCAGCTACCTGGCGGATGCGGGCCTGGGGCCCGACCAGCAGCGGCACGATCAGGCCGAGGCGCGCGGCCTCCAGCGCGCCGCCGAGCGACGAGGCGTCGCAGGGATGCGCCACCGCGGTGGGAATGGCTGGCAGGTCTTGGCAGCGGGACAGCAGGACGGCGTACTTGTCGAGAGTCTGGGTCATCGGCTTTCCAGTGCGTCGGGTTGCGGTGCGGCGGCGCGGCGGACATGCTGCGCCGCGCAAAAACAAAGCCAAGTATAGGCCATGTTTCCGGCGGCACGGTGACAGCTGCGCCGCGGCTTGTGTTGGGTCATGGCACTACTGATCCGCCCATGCAGCGGGTTGTCAAGCTGGGTGAGGACTGGTAGATTGCGTCGTGCTGCATGGCAGCAATTCCATGCCGCCGTGTGGAATTGCTTGCCTCCAACGCCACACCGAAGAGGGGAAGCCGAGTGAACGCACGTGTACCCGCCACCCAACCCGGCACCGCTGCCGCCGGCCAGTTGCCGTCAGCCAGCGACATGCCGCCGCTCTTGTCCGATGCGTTTTCCTACACGCTCGATGCCTGGCAGCGCGCCATCCTGTTGCTCGATATCCTGCGCGAGCGCGGCAACCAGACTTTCGAGCACGAACGCGAAGGCATGCCGCCGGTGCTGGTCTTCGAGCACGAGGTGGTGATCGACGGGCGCACGCTGGAGCAGCCCGCCAACTACGCCTTGTTGCGCATCCTGCCGCCACCGGGCATGGCCACCGACGACACCAAGCGGCCCTTCGTGGTGATCGACCCGCGCGCCGGGCATGGTCCCGGCATCGGCGGCTTCAAGATCGACAGCGAGATCGGCATCGCGCTGCGCAGCGGCCATCCCTGCTACTTTGTCACCTTCTTCCCCGTGCCATGCCCCGGCCAGACCATCGAATGCGTGGCGCGCGCGGAGGCCCTGTTCCTGCTCACCGTGGCCGAGCGCCACCCGCTGGCGCAGGGCAAGCCGTTCGTGATCGGCAACTGCCAGGGCGGCTGGGCACTGATGATGCTCGCGGCCGCCGCTCCCGACCTGGTCGGGCCGATCCTGCTGGCGGGGTCGCCGCTGGCCTACTGGTCCGGCGTGCGCGGGCGCAACCCGATGCGCTATAGCGGCGGCCTGCTGGGCGGCTCGTGGCTGTCGTCCTTTACCGCCGATCTGGGCAACGGCCGTTTCGACGGTGCGTGGCTGGTGCAGAATTTCGAGCAGCTCAATCCGTCCAACACCTACTGGAAAAAGTTCTACGACGTCTATGCGCGGGTCGATACCGAGCGCGAGCGCTTCCTGGAGTTCGAGCGCTGGTGGGGCGGCCACTTCCTGCTCAACCGCGCCGAGATCGACTGGATCGTGCAGAACCTGTTCGTCGGCAATCATCTCACCGCCGGCGAGGTGCGCAGCGCGGACGGCAGCGTCGCGGTGGACCTGCGCAATGTGCGCTCGCCCATCGTGGTCTTTGCCTCCTGGGGAGACAACATCACGCCGCCGCAGCAGGCGCTGAACTGGATTCCCGATCTCTACGCCAGCGTCGACGAGATCGTCGCCAACGACCAGGTCATCGTCTACTGCCTGCACGAGAAGGTCGGGCATCTGGGCATCTTCGTCTCGGCCGGCGTGGCCAACCGCGAGCACACGGAACTGTTCTCTGCGCTCGACCTGATCGATGTGCTGCCGCCCGGCCTGTACGAAGCGCGCATCGAGGACATCGCGCCCGGCACCTCGCACCTGGATCTGATCGAAGGGCGGTACCTGATGCGCTTCGAGCGCCGTACCATCGACGATATCCTGGCGCTGGACGATGGGCGCGACGATGAGCGCCCCTTCGAGGTGGTGCGGCGCGTGGCCGAGATCAACCAGCGCCTCTACGACACGTTCGCCTCGCCGGCGGTGCAGGCCATGTCCAACGAACTGGGCGCATACACCATGCGGCAGATGCATCCGGCCCGTCTCGAGCGCTCGCTGGCGTCGGACGCGAATCCGTGGATGGCGTGGCTCGCCGCCTTCGCCCCGGCGGTGCGCGAGGCTCGGCAGCCGGTGGCGCCGGACAATCCCTTCGTCACGCTGGAGCGTGCGGTCTCCGACACCATCGTGCGCACGCTCGACGCCTGGCGCGACCAGCGCGATGCCCTTTACGAGCAGACCTTCGAAGCGCTCTACCAGTCGCCGTGGCTGTCCGCGCTGGTCGGCTTCTCGCCGGGCGCCGAAAAGCGCGGCCCGCCGCCGCTGAGCGCGGCGCTGCGGCAGGAACTGGCCGCGCGGCACATCCATGAGGCGGAAGCCGGGATTGAGCAGGGCACTGCGCTGGACGCCTTCATGCGCATCCTGACCTACGTGGCGGACGAAAACGCCAGTATCGAGGAGCGTCCGTTCAACCTCATGCGGCAGATGGCGCGCGAGCACCTGCAGCAGCAACCGGACATTGCCACGGTCAAGGCCGCGGTCAGGCGGCAGAGCTTTATCGTCGGCCTCGATGCCGGGCGCGCGGTGGCCGCGTTGCCGCTCCTGGTGCCGGACAGCACGCAGCGCCATCGCATCATGATGGCGATCCACCGCATCCTTACCGTAGCCGGACCGCTCGATGGCGGGCGCCTGGCACGCTATCGCGAGGTGGCGAGCGTAATGGGCACCGACCATACGCTGCGGCAGGCGGCGGAGGCCGCGCCCGCCGTGGCGCCCGTTGTTTCTCAGGTTTCTCCGGCTTTGCCGCTTGCGCCGGAGAGTCCGGCAGCAGCCGCGGCCCCGCGCGCGGTGCGCAAGCCGGCATCGCCCGAAGCCGCGGCACGCGCGCGCAAGGCAAGCGCCGGCGCGGCCGGCGCCGCCAGGCCGGCAAGAACCGTCAAGGCCTTGCCGCGGCGCGGCGGCAAAAAGGGAAGTTAAGCCAGCGCCAGTGGCGCGCATTGACTGAGCGAGGGACATCATGGTGCAAGTACCCAATCCTCCATTGCTGGGCGCGCGCGTGCTGGTGGTCGGCGTGGCCAATGCCGAGTCCATCGCGTGGGGCTGCGCGCGGGCTTTTCGCGAACTCGGCGCCGAACTGGCGATCACCTATCTCAACGACAAGGCCTATCCGCATGTGGCGCCGCTTGCCGAAGCGGTGGGCGCAACGATCCTGATGCCGCTCGACGTGGAGGTAGCCGCGCAGGAGCAGGCACTGTTCGAGCGCATCGCGCAGCAATGGGGCCGGCTTGACGCGATGGTGCACTCGATCGCCTTCGCACCCAAGGCCGATCTGCAGGGCGGATTGCTGAACTCGTCCGCAGACGGCTTCGCGCGCGCCATGGATGTGTCCTGCCATTCCTTCGTGCGCCTGGCCCGGCGCGCGGCGCCGCTGATGAGCGCGGGCGGCAGCCTGTTCGCGATGAGCTATGAGGGCGCCAACCGGGTGGTGCCCAACTACAGCCTGATGGGGCCGGTCAAGGCCGCGCTCGAGGCTTCGTGCCGCTACTTGGCGCACGAACTGGGCTCGAGCGGCATTCGCGTGCACGCCATCTCGCCGGGGCCGCTAAAGACCCGCGCGGCATCCGGCCTCAAGGATTTCGGGCAATTGCTGGCGGACGCCGCGGGCCGGGCTCCGGTGGGCGAGCTGGTCGACATCATGGATGTGGGCTTTGCCACCGCCTACCTCGCCACGCCCTACGCGCGGCGGATTTCCGGCAACACGGTCTACGTCGACGGCGGCGTGCACATCATGGGCTGAGGCGCCGGCCGGACCAATGCCCCGTGGGCTGGCCACGACCTGCCACGGGCCGCCTACAATGAGCTAAACAACGGAGGCCTGTGCCGCCCGCCACGTGCGCGCTGCCTCATATCTGGAGCCAGACATGAAGGTACTCATCCGGGGCCTCCACCGCGATGTGACCGAACAGATGCTGCGCGACAAGCTGGCGCCCTACGCGCCGGTCAAGTCCGTGGAGCTGGTGCGCGAGGGCGATCCGGAACATCCGTGGGCCTGGGTCAACCTGGATGTCGATCCCTTTACCGCGTGGCGCCTGCTGCGCCAGCTTGATCGCCAGTATTTCGCCGGCAGCATGATGCGCTGGTACATTCCCGCCCACCAGGGCTGACGCAGAACGCCGCCTGGCGCCGCCCGCGGGCCTTTGCATTAAGATAAGCGGCTTCTGCCACTCTGCTGCGCTCCTACGGGGTAGCGCTCTCCCGCATGCTCGAACTCGACGGTGCGATCTGGTTCCGCTCAGGCTCCCAGGACTGGGGTGGCCGCGAACGTATCGCCCTGCTGGCCGCGATCGGCGAGCATGGCTCGATCACGGCGGCGGCCAAGGCGGTCGGCCTGAGCTACAAGGCCGCCTGGGACGCCATCGACGCGATGAACAACAGCGCCGGCGAACCGCTGGTGGTGCGCGCAGCCGGTGGCAAGGGCGGTGGCGGCACGGTGCTCACGGAGCGCGCCGCCAGCCTGATCCGCACCTACCGCGCGCTGGAGCACGAGCACCAGCGCTTTATCGCCCACCTTGGCCATCTCGGCGAGACCGCGCAGGATGACCTGCACCTGATGCGGCGCTTCATGGTCAGGACGAGTGCCCGCAACAAGCTGTTCGGCACCGTCGCGGCGATCCGCGGCGGTGCCGTCAACGACGAGGTCACGCTGGCGCTCGCGGGCGGCCAGCAGGTGGTTGCCACCATCACCCATGAGAGCGTGGAGACGCTGGGCCTCGCGCCCGGCATCGAAGCCTTTGCCCTGATCAAGGCTTCATCGGTCCTGCTCGGGCTGCCCGACCCCACGCTGCGGCTGTCGGCGCGCAACCAGTTGCCGGGCACGGTGAGCCGGGTGCTGCCTGGCGCCGTCAATGCCGAGGTGGCGCTTGAACTGGACGGCGGCGGCACCGTGGTGGCCGTCGTCACCAACGAGAGCGTTAGCGTGCTGGGGCTGTCCGAGGGCAGCCGCGCGCTTGCCATCTTCAAGGCGTCGAGCGTGATTCTCGGCATCATGGGCTGAGCCCCGCGCGCGTCAGGCGGGATCCAGCGGCTTGCTCAGCAGTACCGTGGTGAAGCCGCTGTGCCAGCTTTCGTCGGGGTAGAATTCCACCTCGGCATAGCCGTGGCGCTGGTAGAAGGCACGGCTCCCCACGTTGAAGGTATCCGTCTCGAGCCTGGCCTGCCGATGACCCGCCGCTGCCATCGCGGCTTCCGCGTGCGCCAGCAACGTGCTGCCCAGTCCGCGTGCCTGCCAGCGTGGCGACACATGCAGCGCCCAGACGAAGTCGTTCTCCCAGTCCACCATGCCAGCCACCGTGCCGTTCACGCAGGCGAGGTGGAACTCTGCCAGCCGGCTACGGACATAATCGCCGATCTTGTCGCACTGGGCGAAGCGCATTGCCGCCTCGGGCGTGAGCTGCGGCTGCCACGTGGTGAGATAGGTTTCGGTGAGGATGGCGGCGACGGCCTGGGCATCGGACGGGCCGGCGCGCCGGATCTGCGGGCTTGAGGATGGTGTGTGCATGCCCGCAAGGATAGCCGGGCCGCCGGGTGAAGACCACGGGCAGGCAGCCAACGCAAGAAAACCAGAAACATCAAAAGCACAATAAACAAACCAACGATGCACAGGAATCTGCACGAAGCAAACCGGTTGCCGTGGAATGCCTCCCCGGTAGCCCACAACAGCCACAACAGCCACAAGG
>NZ_JFJV02000218.1:12635-18796 GCF_000611145.1 Cupriavidus sp. SK-3
CTTCTTCCGCGCTGGCGGATGCACGCAGTTCCCGGAGGAACCGGCGCAGCCGATGTCCGGCCTGGTGGCCGCTGCGAGGGCTTGAGCATGGACGCCGCCATCGCGGGCTTTAGCCTCGGCCTGTCGCTGATCCTTGCCATCGGCTCGCAGAATGCCTTCGTGCTGCGCCAGGGCCTGCGCCGGGAGCATGTGTTCTGGGTTTGCCTGGTGTGCGCCATGTCCGATGCCGCGCTGATCCTGATGGGCGTGTCGGGGTTTTCGGTGCTGATGCGCAAGCTGCCCTGGCTGGGCGATGCCATGCGCTACGGCGGCGCGGCTTTCCTGCTGTGGTACGGCGCACGCAGCTTCTGGACGGCGTGGCGTACGTCCGGCGTACTCGCGCCCAGCGATGCCGAGCCCAGGCCGCTGGCCGCCACGCTGGCGGTATGCCTGGCGCTGACCTGGCTCAATCCCCATGTCTACCTCGACACGGTGATGCTGATCGGTTCCGTATCGACCCAGTTCGCGGGCCACACGCAAGCCTTCGCGGCGGGCGCCGTGGTGGCCTCCTTCCTCTTCTTCTTCGCGCTCGGCTATGGCGCGGCCTTGCTCCGGCCGGTGTTCGCCAGACCATCCGCATGGCGCGTGCTGGAGATTGTCATCGGCATTACCATGTGGGTGATCGCCGCCAGGCTGCTGTTGTCCTGAGCGGCATACAGCGTCAGTACCGGAAATACCGCATGCCGAGAAACATAGAGATCAAAGCGCATATCGCCAGCCTGGACGCGCTGGTGCCCCTGGTGGCGCCGCTGGCCGACCATGGCCCCGAGCTGATCCTGCAGGACGATACCTTTTTTGCCTGTCCCAACGGCCGGCTCAAGCTGCGAGCCTTCCCGGCCGGCGAGGGCCAGCTGATCTTCTACGCGCGTGCCGACCAGGCCGGGCCGAAGGAGAGCCACTACATCATTTCGCCGGCCGCCGAGCCCGACACCCTGCGCGCGGCGCTGGCCGCGGCCTGGGGCGAGAACGGGCGCGTGCGCAAGGCCCGCACCTTGTTCCTGGTGGGCCGCACGCGGGTGCATCTGGACCGCGTGGAGGGGCTGGGGGATTTTCTCGAGCTGGAGGTGGTGCTGGCGGACGGGGAACCCGCCGAAGCCGGCGTGGCCGAGGCCCATGCGCTACTGGGCAAGCTGGGCGTCGCGCAAGGGCAATTGATTGAGACGGCCTACGTGGATCTGCTGCGCGCGGCCGCCGCGGGGAACTAGCCGCGCGCGCCGGCGCGTTCAGACGATGTGCGCGGAAGCCGGCGCGTACACCTGCGGATGCCCCTTGACCGGGGCCGCACCGAAGATCCTGCCTTCGCGCACTTCCAGCACGTGGTCGCCGAGCGCTTCCACGTCGTCCGGGTCGTGCGAAATCACCAGCATCGGTACTTCCAGGTTGGCCTGCAGCGCGCGCAGCTCGGCGCGCATGCGCACGCGCAGCGCCGGGTCCAGCGCGGAGAAGGGTTCATCCAGCAGCACGATATCCGGCTGCGCCACCAGCGCGCGCGCCAGCGCGGCACGCTGCTTCTGGCCGCCGGAGATTTCGCCGGGGTAGTTGCCCGTAATCGCGCGCAGGCCGAAGGCATCGATCCAGCGCCGGGCTTCCGGATGGCTGGCACCGCGGCGCGGGTTGCGCCAGCCGCGCGCCAGCCCGAAGGCGATGTTCTGCTCGACAGTCAGATGCGGGAACAGGGCGTAGTCCTGGAACAGATAGGCCACGCGCCGCTCCTGCGGGCGCACATTGATGCGTGCCTCGCTGTCGAACAACGTGCGGCCGTTCAGTACGATGCGGCCGCTGTCCGGTGTCAGCAACCCGGCGATGGCCCGCAGCGTCAGGCTCTTGCCGGCGCCGGAGGGCCCGAACAGGGCGATGCGCCGGCTGTCCGAGTCAAACGCGATATCCAGCGCGAAATGGCGGTCCGCTGAACCGAGCTGCTTGCGTACGGTGACTTGCATGGTCATGGCGGATCTACCGGAACGCCTTGCGCGTGGGCGGCACCAGCCGGCCGGCAGCCACCAGCAGCACCACGCAGGTGACAGAGGTGACCAGCACCAGCAGGTTGGCGGTGTTGTCGTCGCCGGCCTGCACGGCCTCATAGATGGCAACGGACAAGGTCTGCGTGCGGCCGGGCAGGTTGCCCGCCACCATCAGCGTCGCGCCGAATTCTCCCAGCGCGCGGGCGAAGGCCAGCAGCACCCCGGCAATGATGCCGCGCGATGCCAGCGGCAAGGTCACGCGAAAGAAGATGCCGGCCTCCGGCGTGCCGAGCACGCGCGCGGCGTCTTCAAGCTGGGCGTCCACGCCTTCGAAGGCGGCGCGCGCCGACTTCAGCACCAGCGGGAACGCCACGATGGTGGAGGCCACCACCGCGCCTTGCCAGGTAAAGACCAGTTCGATGCCGAGCCGGCCGAGCCATTCGCCGAAGATGCCACGGCGCCCGACCAGCACCAGCAGGTAGTAGCCGAGCACGGTGGGCGGCAGCACCAGCGGCAGCGTCAGCAGGGCGTCCACCACGTCGCGCGCGGCCGATTGCCAGCGCGACAGCGCAAAGGCCGCGCCCACGCCGAGCACGGCATTGAGCACGGTCGCCCAGCCTGCCACCTTCAGCGACAGCGAGAGCGGTACCCAGACAGCTTCCAGGGTGGTCATCGGGATTGACGCCCGCCGGCGAGGCCGGGCAGGCGGTGCAGTGAGTTCGGGTTGACGGCGGCGCGCGAGGGTTCAGGGTTCAAGGCTCAAGGCTCAAGGCTTGAGGAATCCATACTTGGCGAGCACCGCCTGGCCTTCCGGCGACAGCACATAGCTGAGGAACGCCGCGGCTTCCGCTGGCTGCTTCGAATTCGCAGTGACGGCGATCGGATAGGTCACCGGCTGGCGCGTCGCCACCCGCAGCGCCACCTTGACCTTCTCCGGCATGATGGCCGCATCGGTGGCGAACACGAAGCCGGCATCCACCTCGCCGCGCGCCACGTAGTCCAGGCTCTGGCGCACGTTCTGCGCCATCACGCCCTTGGCCGACACGGCATCCCACACGCCCGCCGCTTCCAGCGCGCCCTTGGTATAGCGGCCCACCGGCACCGATGCCGGGTTGCCGAAAGCCACCCGCTTGAATTCGGGGCGGCCCAGGTCCTGCAGCTTGCCGACTTCCAGCTTGCTGTCCGCCGGCAGGATCAGCGCGAGCTGGTTAGCGGCGAAATCGCGGCGCGAGGCGGGCTGCACCACGCGCTCGGTCACGGCCTTGTTCATCGCGTCCTGGTCGGCCGAGGCAAACACATCGGCCGGCGCGCCATTGACGATCTGCTGCATCAATACGTCGGAAGCGCCGAAATTGAGCACCACCTTGGTCTGCGGGTGGGCGCGTTCGTAGGATTCGGCGAGCGACTTGAAGGCATTGGTCAGGCTGGCCGCGGCGGACACCACCAGGTCGGCGCCAAAGGCGGCCGGCGCGGACAGCGCCAGCGTGGCGGACAGCAGCAGGCCGGCCGCCAGCGAGGCGGTGCGGCGGGCGCCGCGGGGGAGGCGGGACTGGGCAGGCAGCGGGGTGGCGGGCAGTTGCACGGGCATGGTGGTGGCGACGGTTGGATAGCAGGCCAGGCAAGCAAATGCCGCCTGCCAAAAGCGCAATATATGATGGTATATAACGCGGCGTCAATGACACTTTCTGTCAGGACTGGGCATCGTGAATGGTTCGCTCCGGTCCGCGCCCGCCGTCACAGCGGCGTAATGCGCGCGTCACTCTGCTGCCATTTGCGCTCGGGACAATGTCCGGCTCCAGGCACAACAAGAAAGAAGGGAGCCACAAATGACCAGCAGTCCGACCGTCGTCACGCGAGCGCGTGCCGTCATCGCTTCGTCCCGGATCTCCGGTGTCCCCAGGCTTTCCGCCATAGCCGCCGCCGTGGCCGCCACTGCGCTGCTGGCCGCCTGCGGCTCCGACGACAGCCCCGCCAGCACGGGCGCCACGCCCCAGGGCGGCAGCGTCACGGCTGGCACCAAGGCCACGCTGGCCCTGCTGGAAACCACCGACCTGCACACCAATGTGCGCAGCTACGACTACTTCAAGCTGGCCGAGGACAAATCCTTCGGCTTCGAGCGCGTGGCGACCCTGATCAAGCAAGCCCGCATCGAATTTCCCAACACGCTGCTGCTGGACAACGGCGACACCATCCAGGGCACGGCGCTGGCCGACTACCAGGCCCAGGTCAACCCGCTCAAGTGCGGCGACACGCTGGCCATGTACAAGGTGATGAACGCCGCGAAGTTCGATGGCGGCGGCATCGGCAACCACGAATTCAACTACGGGCTGGGCTACCTGAACCAGGTCACGGGCAACCGCTTCAATGTCGACGGCTTGCCGGACCCGACCGTGCAGACGCCGTGCGCCGGCCCGGCCTTCCCGCAGGTGCTGGCCAATGTGTACAGCGTGCGCACGCGCGCGCCGCTGTTCCAGCCTTACACCATCATCACCCGCCAGATCACCGCCACGGGCCCCGACGGCAAGGCCGTCACGGTGCCGGTCAAGGTCGGCATCATCGGCTTCGCGCCGCCGGCCATCATGAGCTGGGACAAGCGCTGGCTCGACGGCAAGGTCTACACCGAAGGCGTGAAGGAAACCGCCGAGAAGTTTGTGCCCGAGATGCGCGCCAAGGGCGCCGACCTGGTGGTGGTGATTTCCCACGGCGGGCTCGATGCCTCCGCCTACTCACCCGCGATGGAGAACGGCAGCTGGCATCTTGCCAGGATAGCCGGCGTAGACGCCATGCTGATCGGCCACTCGCACCAGGTCTTCCCGGACGCCACCAGCACGGTGGCGCAGTTCAACCTGCCGGGCGTGGACAAGGTGCGTGGCACCGTCAACGGCGTGCCCACCGTGATGGCCGACTACTGGGGCCGCCGCCTTGGCGTGATCAAGCTGCAGCTGGCGCATGACGGCACCCGCTGGGTGGTCGACAAGAGCGCCACCACGGTGGAGGCGCGCTCGATCCAGAATGCCGACAAGAGCTATGTGGCGCCCGATGCCACCGTGGCGGCGGCGGTCGAGGCCGAGCACCAGGCCACCATCGCCTATGTGAAGACGCCGATCGGCACCACCGACTACCGCATGAGCACGTACTTCGCCGACGTGGGCGATCCCGGCGCGATCCAGATCGTCAACCAGGCGCAGGCCGCCTACGTGAAGGACTATATCGCCGCCAACCTGCCGGCGCTGGCCTCGCTGCCGGTGCTGTCGGTGTCGGCGCCGTTCAAGAGCGGCTTCGGCGGCGGCAATGACTTCACGGACGTGCAGTCCGGCAACCTCGCCATCAACAATGCCGCGGATCTCTACCTCTACCCCAACACCATCTACGCGGTGAAGGTCAGCGGCACCGATGTCAAGGCCTGGCTGGAGACGGCTGCAAAGCGCTTCAACCAGATCGATCCGGCGAAGACGGCGGACCAGCCACTGATCAGCAGCTTCCCCGGCTACAACTTCGACATGTTCACCTCGCCCGACCTGCAATACGAGATCGACGTGACGCAGCCCGAAGGCAGCCGCATCAAGAACCTCGCCTACAAGGGCGTGCCGCTGGATGCCAGCCAGCAGTTCATTGTCGCCACCAACAACTACCGCGCCAGCGGCGGCGGCAACTTCCCCGGCCTGGACGGCAGCAAGACGGTCTATGGCGCGCCCGACGCCAGCCGCGACGTGCTGATCGCGTATATCAAGAAGGCTGGCGCGATCACGCGCGCCGCCAACGGCGCCGCGCGCAGCTGGCGCTTCACCAAGGTAGCCACGGCCGGCAAGGTGGTGTTCGCTTCCGCCGCCAACCAGCTTGCGCAGGCGCAGGCAGCCGGGCTGGCCAATATCGCGCTGGAGCAGGCGGGCTACGACACCAACAAGAACCTGTCGCTGTACAGCGTCGACCTCAACCAGTAAGGCAACGATGACCACGATCGCGAACGGAACGATCACGCCGGCGCGCAACGCGCCCCGGCGCCGCCTGCGCCGTGTGCATCCGGTTATCGCCGCCGCGCTGGTGGCGGTGACGGTGGCGGCAGGTTGCGTGGGCGGGGCGTCGGCGTGGCGCGAGCACGCCAGCGCGCGGCACCTGGAACTGGCCCAGTGGCAGACGCTGGCCGGCCCGGCCGGCGACGCG
>NZ_JFJV02000219.1:0-8249 GCF_000611145.1 Cupriavidus sp. SK-3
CACCCCCACCAACACCAACGGATGCACCTTCGTCTTCAACATCAACCCGACGGTAACCACCGTCACCACCACCGCAGTCCACTTGTGATCCACGCCAGCCGCCAGGATCCAGCCGGTGGAAAACAGTAGCCCGATGGTCAGCGTGGCAAGGCCGCGCCGGATCAAGCCCGGCCAGCGCGCCTGCGGCGAGCGCCCGGCGAAATACTCGAACCCGAGCGCGATCAAGCTCGACGGCCCGCAGATGCCGATCATGCCGACAATGGCGCCAGCCAGCCCGGCCACCTGCCAGCCGAACAAGGCCACGAACAGGATGTTCGGCCCCGGCGCTGCCTGCGAGATGGCATACATGGCGGAGAACTGCGCATCGCTCATCCAGCCATTCGACTCCACCAGGAAGCGGTGCATGTCCGGGATGGTGGAACTTGCCCCGCCGATGGCAAGAAATGACAGCATCAGGAAATGCGTCAGCAGGCTGCTCAACACGTTGGGCGAACTCATTGGCGCGGCTCCCCGGTCACCGGCGGCACCGGATCGACACCACCATCGCTGGCGGGCCTGGGAGGCTGCGCGTGCCGCGCCAGTTCGCCGGTGCGCCACTCCAGCACCAGACCCAGCGGCACCAGCACCGCCATGACCGGCACCAGCGGCCAGCGCAACAACGCGATGCCGACAAAGGCCGCCCCACCGATCATCAGCCCGCGCACGGTGCGCGGCTGGCTCTGCGCCAGCTTGAAGCCGGTCGACAGCACCAGCCCCGCCGACACGGCGGTCATGCCGGTCAGCATGCGCTGCACCGCCGCCACGTCGCGGTAGTGCTCGTAGAGCAGCATCAGCGACAGCACCCCCACCATCGGCACCATCACCAGCCCGGCAAAGGCAGCCAGCGCGCCGCGCAGCCCGGCAAAACGCAGCCCCAGCATCAGCGCGAGGTTGATCACATTGGGGCCAGGCAGTACCTGGCCGAGACTGAGCAGTTCGACAAAATCGCGGTCGCCAAGCCAGCGGTTGCGGTCCACCACGGCACGCCGCACAAAGGGCAGCACGCCACCGAAGCCGGACAAACCCATGCGGGCAAATTCAATGAACAGGCGGCGTGGAGTAGGCGGCGGTGCTAGCGCTACCATCGGATCGTCGCCGGCGGGGAAAGGAGGGACTGGCATCACGCGTAACGGGATCAATGACTGCCGGTCGGGATCGCGCCCGAGCTTGACGGCATGCCGTTAAAGAAAAAAGCCCCGCGCAAACGCGCAGGGCCGGGTCGGATCGACGGGACTCAGTTGCCGCCCGCCGGGGGATCGATACGTACCGGGTCGATGCGCGCTTCCTTGAGCTTGACCTCCAGCGCGCGGCCCTTGCGGGCACGCTTGCCGACATAGGGCAGCAGGTTCTGGCCAGCCAGTTTCTGCGAACCGGGCTTGCCACCGCGCCCGGCACCCGACACCACCAGGCCAGGCGCGCCGACGGCGACTGCCTGCAGCAAGTTTTCCTTGGGCTCCAGTTCCATCAGGATCACGCCACGGCCACCGGCCGACAGCGACTTGATCTCGTCCAGCGCCACCAGCAGCAGGCGGCCGTTGCCGGACAGGCAGGCCACGTGCGTGGCATCGTCGCCGATCGGTGCGGGATCGAGCGGCGCGTCGCCCTCGTCCAGCGTGAGGTAGGCGCGACCGCCCTTCTGCCGGCTGACCATATCACCCACCTTGGTCTGGAAACCGTTACCGCCTCGCGTGGCGATCAGCATGCGCTGGTCGACGCTGCCGGCGAAGGTGTGGGCGATCTGGCTGCCGGGCTGCAACTCGATCAGCGTCGTCACCGGCACGCCGTCACCCCGCCCGCCGGGTAGTCCGGCGACCGGCACGGTGTACGCGCGGCCATTGGTGCCGAACACCAGCATGACGTCCACGGTGCGGCACTCGAAGGTGCCATACAGTGCATCGCCCGCCTTGAAGGTGAACTGCTGCGCATCGTGGCCGTGGCCCTGGCGCGTGCGCACCCAGCCCTTTTGCGACATCACCACGGTGACGGGCTCGTCAACCACGCGCACTTCGGCGGCGGCGCGGCGCTCTTCCTGGATCAGCGTGCGGCGCGGGTCCTTGTCTTCCGGGCTGTACTGCTTGGCGTCGGTCTCGATTTCCTTGATGATGCGGCGGCGCATCATGGTCTCGGACTTGAGCAGCACGTCCAGCTCGGCTTGCTCGTCGCGCAGGGTCTTCAGCTCCTGCTCGATGCGGATGGCTTCCAGCCTGGCCAGCTGGCGCAGGCGGATTTCCAGGATGTCCTCGGCCTGGCGGTCGGACAGGCTGAAGGCCTGCATCAGCGCCGGCTTGGGCTCGTCGCTCTCGCGGATGATGCGGATCACCTCGTCGATATTGAGCAGCACCAGCATCCGGCCTTCCAGGATGTGGATGCGGTCCTCGACCTTGCCCAGGCGATGGCGGGTACGGCGGGTGACAGTGGCGAAGCGGAAGGCGATCCACTCGCGCAGGATATCGGCCAGGCCCTTTTGCCGCGGCCGGCCATCGGTGCCGATCATCACCAGGTTGATCGAGGCGCCGGATTCCAGGCTGGTATGCGCCAGCAGCGTCTGGATGAATTCCTGCTGCTCGATGTTCTTGCTCTTGGGCTCGAACACCAGCCGCACCGGCGCGTCCTTGCCGGACTCGTCGCGCACCGCGTCGAGCACGGCCAGCATGCCCTGCTTGAGCTGCAACTGCTCGGGCGTGAGCGACTTCTTGCCGGCACGCACCTTGGGGTTGGTGATCTCCTCGATCTCCTCCAGCACCTTCTGCGACGACGTGCTCGGCGGCAGCTCGGTCACCACCAGTTGCCACTGGCCGCGCGCCATTTCCTCGATGGTCCAGCGCGCGCGCACCTTCAGGCTGCCACGGCCGTTCTCGTAGATCGCGGCGATATCCGAAGCCGGTGAAATGATCTGGCCGCCGCCGGGATAGTCCGGCCCGGGCATCAGCGCCAGCAGTTCGGCCAGCGTGATGTTGGGGTTGCGGATCATCGCCACGGTGGCCGCCGCGACTTCGCGCAGGTTGTGCGGCGGGACTTCGGTGGCCATGCCCACGGCAATGCCGGAAGCGCCGTTGAGCAGCACGAACGGCAGCCGCGCCGGCATCAGCTTGGGCTCTTCCATCGAGCCGTCGTAGTTGGGCACGAAGTCCACCGTGCCCTGGTCGATCTCGTCGAGCAGCAGGCGCGCGATCGGCGTGAGGCGGGCCTCGGTGTACCGCATCGCGGCGGCGCCATCGCCATCGCGCGAGCCGAAGTTGCCCTGGCCATCGATCAGCGGGTAGCGCAGCGAGAAGTCCTGCGCCAGCCGCACCAGCGCATCGTAGGCGGACTGGTCGCCGTGCGGGTGGAATTTACCGAGCACGTCGCCCACCACGCGCGCCGACTTGACCGGCTTGGCGTCGGCGCGCAAGCCCATCTCGTGCATGGCGAACAGGATGCGGCGCTGCACCGGCTTCTGGCCGTCGGCGACTTCCGGCAGCGCGCGGCCCTTGACCACGCTGATGGCGTAATCGAGGTAGGCACGCTCGGCGTAGTGCGCAAGCGTCAGCGAGTCCGCTCCCTCGTCGGGTGAACCTGGGTCAAACGGAATGTCTTGTTGTTCCATGGATTGGCAAGAATACGGCGCATCGCATCGTTGGCCGGTGCGCCGGTTGCAAGTTGTTCGTTATGCGGTTCGTCGTGTTGTCCGTGATCGGATCAGGGCATGTTGCGGCGGCCGCCGATCACCATCTTGACGCGATTGATGCCCCCGCCCGCGACCCCCGCGGGCGCGCCGCCCGGACGGTAGAAGCGATAGAACTGCAGCACCGTGCTGACGTACTGCTGGGTCTCGGGATAAGGCGGAATCTTGTTGTTGTAGCGCTGTACCGCGCCCTCGCCGGCGTTGTACGCTGCCAGCACCAGTTCGAGGTTGTTGGGGAACAGCTCCATCAGCCAGCGCAAATAACGCACGCCGGCCGAGATATTGGTATGCGGGTCGGCCAGCTTCTGCCCGACCGTGCGCCGCGCGTCGGCGCTCACGCCGAAGCGCGCGCCGGTGTCGGGAATCACCTGCATCAGCCCGATCGCGCCCTTGGGCGACACCGCGCCGGCGTTGAAGCCCGACTCCACCGCCATTACCGCCTTGACCAGCGCCGGATCCACATTCTGCGCCTGCGCGACCTGGCGGATGATGGGTTCGACCGTGGCGATATTGGGATGGTTGACGACGTAGCGGTAAAGCTTGTGCGTTTCCAGGTCGATCTGGCCGCCGGCGCTGGCGCGGCCCACCGAGGGGCTCTTGAGCTCGCCGCCGTTCTTCATGAACAGCGTATAGCGCTCGTCCAGCTTCTCATCCGAGAAATGCGCCACGCCGTCGTCGTCGATGTAGCCATACAGCGCCGCGTGGGCCGCCGGCGCCAGGGCCAGGCCGGCCAGCAGCATGCCGGCGGCAATCCACTGCCGCGGCCGGTTGCTGGTAGGTCTGGTCTTTGCCATCGGGATTCCTCGCGTCATGCAGGCACCGGACGTCACGAACGCCGGCAGCCTGGCCATCAGATATCAGATATCGGCAACCACCTCGTTGCCACGCTCTTCGAGCCAGGTGCGCCGCTGCGCGGCCTCGCCCTTGCCCATCAGCATATTCATCACGCCCACGGTCTGGGGCAGGTCGAAGTGGCCCAGCGCGACCGGCAACAGGCGGCGCGTGTCGGGATTCATGGTGGTTTCCCAAAGCTGCTCGGCGTTCATCTCGCCCAACCCCTTGAAGCGGGAGATCTGCCAGCCGCCTTCCTTGATGCCGTCCTTCATCAGCTTGTCCTGGATCGCCACCAGTTCGCCATCGTCCAGCGCATAGAGCTTCTGGGCCGGCTTTTTGCCGCGCGCCGGCGCATCCACGCGGTACAGCGGCGGGCGCGCCACGCACACATTGCCGTTGTCGATCAGCTTGGGGAAATGCTTGAAGAACAGGGTCAGCAACAGCACCTGGATGTGCGCGCCGTCCACGTCCGCGTCGGACAGGATGCAGATCTTGCCATAGCGCAGGTTGGACAGGTCGGGCTCGTCATTGGCACTGTGCGGGTCCACGCCGATCGCCACCGCGATATCGTGCACTTCGTTGTTGGCGAACAGGCGATCGCGCTCGGTCTCCCAGGTGTTGAGCACCTTGCCGCGCAGCGGCAGGATGGCCTGGAACTCCTTGTCGCGCCCCATCTTGGCGGAACCGCCGGCGGAATCGCCCTCGACCAGGAACAATTCGTTGCGGGTGACGTCGGTGGATTCGCAGTCGGTCAGCTTGCCCGGCAGCACGGCCACGCCGGAGCCCTTCTTCTTTTCCACCTTTTGCGCGGCGCGCGTACGCGCCTGCGCCTGGCGGATCACCAGCTCGGCCAGCTTCTTGCCGTATTCCACATGATGGTTCAGCCACAGCTCCAGCGCGGGACGGCTGAAGGCGGACACCAGCTTCACCGCGTCGCGGCTGTTCAGGCGCTCCTTGATCTGGCCCTGGAACTGCGGGTCCAGCACCTTGGCGGACAGCACGAAGGACGCGCGCGCGAATACGTCTTCGCTCATCAGCTTGACGCCCTTGGGCTGCAGCGCGTGCATCTCGATAAAGCTCTTGACCGCCTGGAACAGGCCTTCGCGCAGGCCGGACTCGTGCGTGCCGCCGGCGGGGGTGGGGATCAGGTTGACGTAGGACTCGCGCACCGGCGCGCCGTCTTCGGTCCAGGCCACCACCCAGGAAGCGCCCTCGCCTTCCGCGAAGCCTTCCTCGGCCGGGTTGGCGTCGGGGTCGGCGAAGTGCTCGCCCTCGAACATCGGCACCACCAGTTCGGCGCCGCTGCCCTGCGCCAGCGCTTCCACCAGGTAGCCTTTCAGGCCCTGGTCATACTGCCAGGTCTGGCGTTCGCCGTTTTTCTCGTGCAGCAGCGTGACCTTGACGCCGGGCAGCAGCACTGCCTTGCTGCGCAGCAGGCGCTGCAACTCGGCCATCGGGATCGCGGCCGAATCGAAGTATTTCGCGTCGGGCCACACCTGCACCCGCGTGCCGCTCTTCTTCTCGCCGCGCTCGAGCTTGCGCGTGGCCAGCGGCACGGTGACGTCGCCGCCGGAGAAGGTCAGCGTGGAACAGCTGCCGTCGCGCCAGACGGTCACGTCGAGCCGGGTCGACAGCGCATTGGTGACGGAAACGCCGACCCCGTGCAGGCCGCCCGAGAAGGCGTACGCACCGCCCTTGCCCTTGTCGAACTTGCCGCCCGCGTGCAGGCGGGTAAACACGATTTCCACCACCGGGACCTGCTCTTCGGGGTGGATGCCGACCGGGATGCCGCGGCCATCGTCTTCCACGCTGACGCTGCCGTCGCGGTGCAGGGTGACCATGATTTCGGACCCGTGGCCGCCGAGCGCTTCGTCGGAGGCGTTATCGATCACCTCCTGCACGATATGCAGGGGGTTGTCGGTACGGGTGTACATGCCGGGCCGTTGCTTGACCGGCTCCAGGCCCTTCAGGACCCGGATGGAAGATTCGCTGTACTGACTGGTTTTGCTCGCCATGGAGTCGCTTGCTTAGTGGGATTCTCGGCCAGCCTTGGCGGGGGGCGCTTGCCGCACGCCAGCCAGGGGGGCCGGGCAGCCTGCATTGTAATGGAAGCGCGCAGCCGTCTTGGTGCCAATCGTGACTGCGCGTTACAGTGATCAATGCAGCATATTCGGCACCACCCCGGCCCCGGAGCGGCGCCCGACGCCACGAGCCGATGCGGGGTACACTCGCTCGCACAGGCGAGGCCCAGGCGGGTCCGGACCGCGCCGGCAAAACTAAAAACAGCACTACGCACACCGAGCCAGGATGCAGGACGCCATGCAGAACAACATTCAAAGCACGCCGAAAAAGGCACTTTCCCTCACAGCAGTCCTTATATGCGGTGGCCTGCTCGTCACCTTGTCGATGGGTATCCGGCACGGTTTCGGCCTGTTCAACCTTCCCATTACGCAGACGCACGGCTGGAGCCGCGAGACCTTCGCCTTCGCGCTGGCGCTGCAGAACCTGATGTGGGGCGTGACCCAGCCGTTCACCGGCGCGCTGGCCGACAAGTTTGGCGCCTTCCGCATCATGCTGATCGGCATTGCACTTTATGTCGGGGGCCTGGTGGTCATGGCGATGGCCACCTCAGGCACCGCCTTTGCTTCGGGCGCCGGCATCCTGATCGGCATTGCGCAATCCGGCACCACGTATAGCGTGGTGTACGGCGTGATCGGGCGCGTAGCCAGCCCCGAGAAACGCGTCTGGGCCATGGGCATCGCGGCCGCCGCTGGCTCCTTCGGCCAGTTCCTGATGATCCCCGTCGAGCAGACGCTGATCTCGGTGGCAGGCTGGCAGAACGCCTTGTTCGTGCTGGCGGTGCTGGCTTGCCTGATGCTGCCGCTGGCCTTCAGCCTGCGCGAGCCGCAAAGCGAGGGGCACGGAAGCGGCTTCCAGCAGACCATAGGCCAGGCGGTGCGCGAAGCGTTCGGCAACCGCAACTTCCAGTTGCTGACGCTGGGCTATTTCGTGTGCGGCTTCCAGGTGGTGTTCATCGGCGTGCACCTGGCGCCCTACCTCAAGGACCGCGGCCTGACCGATCCCAAGATCGCCACTGTGGCGCTGGCGCTGATCGGCCTGTTCAATGTGTTCGGCACCTATAGCGCCGGCGCGCTCGGCCAGCGCATGCCCAAGCGCCACCTGCTGTCGATGATCTACATCACCCGCTCGGTGGTGATCGCCGCCTACCTGCTGCTGCCGCTGACGGCCGCCAGCACCTGGGTGTTCGCTGCCATGATGGGCTTCCTGTGGCTGTCCACGGTGCCGCTGACCAATGGCATCATTGCCCAGGTATTCGGCGTGCAGTATCTGTCGATGCTGTCAGGAGTGGTGTTCTTCTCGCACCAGATCGGCAGCTTCCTGGGCGCCTGGCTGGGCGGCTTCCTGTACGACCGCACCGGCACGTACGACATGGTGTGGATGATCGCAATCGGGCTGGGCGTCGTCGCCGCGCTGGTCAACCTGCCGATACGCGAGCACGCGATTGCGCGCCCGCAGGCGGCAGCGGCATGAGCGCCGCGCGCGCCGCGGCCTTGCGGGCCGGCGGCTTCGCGGCGCTGGCCGCGTTGATGGTGCTGGGCTTCATGGCCTACTTGCGGCCGGCGTTCATGGTGGATCTGACTAACATGGTGCTGGCCTGGTGCGGGTAAGGACGGCGGGCGTCCCATGGCAC
>NZ_JFJV02000219.1:8314-39908 GCF_000611145.1 Cupriavidus sp. SK-3
ACCGCCCTGCCCCGTTACTGCGCCTCGGCCTTGGTCTTCGCCTCCAGCACTTCCCAGCGCTCCAGCGCCTCCAGCAGTTCCATGTCGATCTCATCGTGCCGCGCCGCAAGCTGCGCGGCCTTGCCCGCGTCGCTGACATAGAGCGAGCCATCCGCCAACTGCGCGCTGACGGCCTTCTGCTCATTTTCCAGCGAGGCAATGCGCTCGGGCAGCGTATCGAGTTCGCGTTGCTCCTTGTACGACAGCTTGACCACGCGGCCGGGGGCGCGCGCTTCGCGCGGTTTCGGCGCTTCCGCTGCCTTGCGCTCGCCCGCGCGCGCTTCCTGCATGGCCGCGCTGCGCGCCGACTGCACCTGCCAGTCGGAGTAGCCGCCCACATACTCGCGCCAGCGCCCGTCGCCTTCGGCGGCGATGGTCGAAGTCACCACGTTGTCCAGGAAGGCCCGGTCGTGCGAGACCAGGAACACGGTGCCACTGTAGTCCTGCAGCAGTTCCTCCAGCAGTTCCAGCGTGTCGATATCCAGATCGTTGGTGGGTTCGTCGAGCACCAGCACATTGGCCGGGCGCGCGAACAGGCGCGCCAGCAGCAGCCGGTTGCGCTCGCCGCCGGACAGCGACTTGACCGGCGAACGAGCGCGCTCCGGCGCGAACAGGAAGTCGCCCAGGTAGCTCATCACGTGCTTGCGCTGGCCGTTGATCTCGACCCAGTCGCTGCCCGGGCTGATGGTATCGGCCAGCGAGCGCTCCAGGTCCAGCTGCGTGCGCATCTGGTCGAAATACGCCACCTGCATATTGCTGCCGTTCTTGACCTCGCCGGTATCCGGCGCCAGTTCGCCCAGGATCAGCCGCAGCAGCGTGGTCTTGCCCGCGCCATTGGAGCCGATCAGGCCGACCTTGTCGCCGCGCATGATGGCGCCGGTGAAATCGCGCACCACCATCTTGTCGCCGAAGGCCTTGCTGACATTGGTCAACTCGGCGACGATCTTGCCGGAGCGCTCGCCTTGCGACACTTCCAGCTTGACGTTGCCCTGCACGTCGCGCCGCGACGCGCGTTCGTTGCGCATCGTCACCAGGCGCTGGATGCGGGCCACGCTGCGCGTGCGGCGTGCTTCCACGCCCTTGCGGATCCAGACTTCTTCCTGCGCCAGCAGCTTGTCGAATTTGGCCTGCTCAACCTGCTCGGCGGCCAGTTGCTCGGCCTTGCGCGTCTGGTAGGCGGCAAAGTTGCCAGGGAAGGAAACCAGCCGGCCGCGGTCCAGTTCGACGATGCGGGTTGCCACGCGGTCGAGGAAGGCGCGATCGTGGGTAATCAGCAGCACGCTGCCGCGGAATGCCAGCAGCAGGTCTTCGAGCCAGCGGATCGCTTCCACATCCAGGTGGTTGGTGGGTTCGTCGAGCAGCAGGATGTCGGGCTCGGCCACCAGCCCCTGCGCCAGCGCCACGCGCTTTTGCATGCCGCCGGACAGCGAATCCACGCGCACATCGGCGGTAAGGCTGAGTTGCGCCAGCGTGGTTTCCACCCGTGTACGCAAGCCCCATGCCCCGGCGGCGTCGACTTCGGACTGCAGGCGGTGCAATTCGGCCAGCGAGTCCTCGTCGTGGTTATCGTCGAGCGCCGCCAGCGCCGCTTCATAGGCGACCAGCAGGTCGTGAACCTTGCCCAGGCCCAGGGACACGGCGTCGAACACGGTCTGGCCCGGCTCGAACTGCGGCTCCTGCGGCACATATGCCGAGGTCACGCCGCTCTGACGCGCGATCAGGCCATCGTCCGGCGCGGACAGGCCGGCCACGATCTTGAGCAGCGACGACTTGCCGGTGCCGTTGCGGCCAATCAGGCCGACGCGCTCGCCGGCTTCGAGGGAGAAGTCGGCATGGTCGAGCAAGGCCACGTGCCCGAAGGCGAGCTGGGCGTCGGAAATCGAAAACAGGGCCATGGGAGCAATACGAAAGGAGACAGCGAAAGGAATGCGACTCAAGCGGCTTGAACGCGCAGCCACCCGCCGGCGTCGGCCGGCAAGCGGGCGGCAGGGTGCCAGGTAGCCGGCATTGTAGACCACCTCCGTGCGCCCTCGCCCGAAGGCGCGGCCCAAAAAAAGAAGGGCCCGCGCTTGCACGGGCCCAAGAGTCTCTCCTCGGTGCCCTGCTCGCAAGGCACGAACGGAGCATAGCAAGCGCCTCCGCCCGGCTCTAGTCGGACAAGTCCGTAAGGGAAAGTCCCGTCAACGCCCGCGCCCGCCCGCATCCTTCCAGGCCTGTTGCACGCCACGCAACACCCCACGCTGCGACCGTTGTCCGGCTGCTTGCCGTCGTGGAACAATGCTTGCCGGCCAGCAGGCCGCAGCACAACGGCAGTAGCAGCATAAAAACCGGTCCGAACCGGTGCAGGCGACCCAACGCCATTTCCGCTCGACGCCTTTTTCGCTTCTTTGTACGGGGACATCCATGATCCATCCGGTTTGCCGACGCCTGCGCGGCGCCGGGCTGGCGATTTCGCCCAGCCCGGTCCGCCTGCCGCTGCTGCTCCTGCTGTCAACCTCGCTCACATTCTGGCTGGCCGCCGGTGCCAGGCCTGCCGCGGCGCAGTCCGACGGCTCGCCGGTGCTGCATCGCATTGCCCAGACCGGGGTGCTGCGCATCGCCCACCGCGAGAGTTCGGTACCGTTTTCCTTCGTGGCCGACGGCAAGCCGCACGGCTATGCCGTCGACCTCTGCCTGCGGGTAGCCGACGCGCTACGCGGCGCACTCGCACTGCCCGCCCTCAAGGTGGAATTCGTGCCCGTCACGCCGGCCAGCCGCATCGCCGCGATCGTCGACGGCAAAGCCGATCTCGAATGCGGGTCCACCACCAATAACCGCGAACGGCGCGAACAGGTGGCCTTCACCATCCCGCACTACATCGCCGGCAGCCGCATGCTGGTGAAGACCGGCTCCGGCATTCGCAAGCTGGGCGACCTGCGCGGCAAGACGGTGGTCTCCACGGCGGGCACGACATCGCTGGCCGTGGTTCGCCAGATCAACGGCTCTGGCGCCATGCAGATCCGCGTGGTGGAAGCCAGGGACCACGCCGAAGCCTTCGCCATGGTCGAGCAAGGCAAGGCCGACGCCTTCGTCATGGACGATGTGCTGCTCTACGGCCTGCGCGCGAACTCGCGCAACCCGGCCAGCTACACCGTCACCAGCGAACTGCTGACGATCGAGCCCTACGCCATCATGCTGTCGAAGCAGGACGCCGAGTTCAAGCGGCTGGTGGACAAGACACTGGTCTCGGCCATCTATTCGCTCGACACCCAAAAACTCTACAAGAAGTGGTTCCAGTCGCCGATCCCGCCGCACGGCGTCAACCTCGACATCCCGATGAGCTACCTGCTGCGCGACTCCTTCAAGTTCCCCAGCGACAAGGTTGCCGACTAGCATCGCATGCGGCTGCGGGGAGCCGGCAATGCTCCAGGGCAGGGCAAGAACGGCGCAACTCGTGCGAAGATGACGGCCCGGCCGCTTTCGCGTGCCCGCCTCGTCAAGCCAAGTCCCCGTTCCATGTCCACTGCCACCGCCCCCCTGAAGCTGACCGACCTCTCCGTCTCCGCCCTGGTAGCCGGGCTGATTGCCATGCTGACCGGCTATACTAGTTCGCTGGTGCTGATGATCCAGGCGGGCCAGGCGGCCCACCTGTCGGATGCGCAGGTTGCCTCCTGGATCTGGGCGTTATCCATCGGCATGGGCGTCACCACCATCGGGCTCACGCTGCTGACACGTGCTCCCATTGTCATTGCCTGGTCCACGCCCGGCGCCGCCCTGCTGATCGCCAGCCTGCCCGGCGTGCCCTATCCGGAGGCGATCGGCGCCTTCTTGATGGCGGCGCTGCTGATGACGGCGGCGGGCCTGACGGGCTGGTTCGACAAACTGATGCGCGCGTTGCCGGCCAGTATTGCCTCCGCCCTGCTGGCCGGCATCCTGTTCCGCATCAGCGTCGACGTGTTCGTGCAGGCCCAGCAGCAAACCCAGTTGCTGCTGGTGATGTTCGCGCTGTACCTGGTGGGCAAGCGCTTCTGGCCGCGCTACGCGGTGCCGGGCGTGCTGCTGGTGGGCGTGGCGCTGGCCGGCGCGCTTGGCCAGCTGCATTTCGAATCGTTCCATTTCGCGCTGGCCCGGCCGGTGTGGACCACGCCGGCATTCTCGCTGCAGGCTTTCGTCAGCATCGCCGTGCCACTGTTTATCGTCGCGCTGGCTTCGCAGAATATTCCCGGACTGGCGGTGCTGCGCGCCGACGGCTATCACGTAGCGGCGTCACCGCTGATCACCGTGACCGGCATCGCTTCGGTCCTGCTCGCGCCGTTCGGCTCGCATGGCATCAACCTCGCGGCGATCACGGCAGCCATCTGCACCGGCGCGGAAGCGGATCCGGACCGCAACCGGCGCTATACGGCCGCGGTGGTTTGCGGACTCGGCTATCTGGTGGCGGGCGTGCTGGCCGCCAGTATTGCCGCGCTATTCGCCGCCTTTCCCAAGGCGCTGGTGGTCGCGGTAGCCGCCTTCGCCTTGCTTGGCTCGATCGCCAGCGGCCTGACCACGGCCATGCAGACCCCGGCGGAGCGCGAGTCGGCCCTGCTCACGTTCATGATCACCGCCTCCGGCATGACGCTGGCCGGCGTGGGTTCGGCCTTCTGGGGCGTGGTGGGCGGCATGCTGGCGCTGCTGGTGCTGCGCCCGCGCACCGCTCCCCGGGCCGGATAACGCTTAAAGCAGCAGGAAGGCGATGTCCGCCGAACCGATGCCGGAGAGCGGCGTGCCCTTGCGTCGCTGGAACAGGATGTGCTGAAGCACCCGGTCGCGGTGCTCGGCAAATGTGGACGGCTCGAAACGCAATGCGGTCAGCGCGTAGTGTTCGGCGAGCAGCTTGTAGACGCGGTGGCGCACCATCAGCATTTCGCTCTCGGCGCGCAAGCGGCTGATTTCGGCGCCGTTATCCTCTTCCAGCTGCCGCATGCCCACCACCACGCGCGCATGCATGCCACGATAGCGGTCCAGTTCGCCATGCGCCTTGCGCAGTTCCTCTCGCAGCGCCCTCACCTCCTGCTGGAGCTTCAGGTTATGCTGCACGCCGCGCTGGATGCGCGAGGCTTCTTCCAGCGCGACATCCGCCGCCGCAATCGTGTTCCGCCATACTCCCTGACCCGTCGCGTGATCCTCCACCTTCGGCCACACGGTCTGTACCTCATCCTCGCCATTCATGGCGCTCCCCCTGAGAACCTGACTCCCCCGCCGTTGGCTTTATGACGTCTGCCAACTGGTCGGGACTACCGCGAACACCCCGCAGGCGATCAACCGGATCGCCGGCGCTTCTGCAATGAAGCACCCAACTCCGATTGAAGTGCGCATCACGATACCGGACAACCACCCGAAAGGAGGGATCACCAACGTGCGCGCGCGCGCCGACTGTGGTTTGTACTGTACACCGCAGGCACCCGCAGCGGTTGCCGCGCATCCGGCGGGCCAGTAAAGGTATGGGAAAATGTGGCCCCAACGGCAGCCAACAAGAAGGACTTACCGATGAACGCTTATGTGCTCCTGGCCCTCGCCATCGCGGCCGAAGTCATCGCCACCAGCAGCCTCAAGGCGTCCGAGAGCTTTACGCGCCTGTGGCCAAGCTTGCTGGTGGTAGCCGGATACGTCGGCGCCTTTTTCCTGCTGATGCAGGTCATGAAGACCGTGCCGGTAGGCATTGCCTACGCCATCTGGTGCGGCGCCGGCATCGTGCTGGTCACGCTGATCGCCAGCGTGCTCTATCGCCAGATACCGGACCTGGCGGCGTGGGCAGGAATCGGGCTGATCATCGCGGGGGTTGCGGTGATCCAGCTCTTTTCGAAGATGGGGGCAGCGCACTGAGGCTACGGCGTCGCGCAAGCCCGCCGCCGTTGCGCGGCGAGGCGATGGCCGCAGCCAGGCAAGCCTCTGGCCGACCGGAAACGTCAGCCGTACAATTTCCGCAAGAAGGGATGTGCACCTGACAGTTCATATGCCGCCTGAAGCGCTGCTTCGGGATCGTCAACTCGCTCTGCTCTCCCCCATGGAGTCGACATGAAGAAGATGATACTGGCTGCCACAACAGCACTGCTGTGCGCCGCAGCGTCGGCCGAGGACGCGTACATCTACCCGACCGAAAACATGAAAGTCGGGGAAACCGTCCAACTGCAATCTCCGACCGTCCTCTTCATCAACAAGAAGTGCGACCTGCCGTTCGTCGATGCCGCGCACATGCGCTTCTATGCGTCTTATCGTAGCGATGCTTCCAATCGCGGCACCTGGGATACCGGCTGCTGGGCGAAGAACATCCACGGCGACGCGATCATCGTCGTGCTGAGGATGCCAAACAGGACGATCTCCCTCAAAACCCTGGCACGCGCCGACGTCCAGAAGGATGGCACTGCCACGATCAAGGCGTTGCCCGTCCAGGGCCGCTAGCGCCACCGGCCGAAGGAGGCCTTGATTGACTTGGGGATGGGGGGGGTTCGGAGAACTTCCGCGAACCAGAACCAGGCTATGACCCGTCGGCAGGATACATAAAATCGGCTGCAACCAATACTGGAAGCCGATTTACCGGAATACGATTTTCGTGGTGCCACGAATGCAGATGATCCTGATGGATACGTCGCCGCCTTGCGGCACTGTATATCCATACAGTTAACTCAACTTTCAGCACCTGCATTCAGGCGGCTCTTATACTGGATATCCATACAGTACCAGTGAGAGACACATGTTCGCCTGCGATATCGAGACCGTCTTCCTGTTCCGCCGCGCAGCCGATGCGGTCGCCGCACCCTTCCCTTGCGAGCGAATCACCGTGGACGATCCGCTGCTGACCGCCGACACATGGAATCCCGAGGCAGAGGCAGCGGCACAAGCCACCGGCGCCACGCTCGTCCTGAACGGCATCGACACCGCGGCAATCATGGCGCTGCCGTGGACAATCGATCACCTGGAGTTCAATTACCGTGGCGCCTGGCTAAGCTTCCTGCTGGCCTACAGCATCCAGTTCACCGGTCCTCGCTCGATTTGCCTGCGCACCCGCGGCGAGCGCCACTATGCCACCCGTCAGGAGGTGGCATGTTCTCTCTGACCTGCCAGGCTGGCTCCATCTTCCTGGAAACCCGGTTGCTGCCCAGCGACACGGCCGAGCAGCGCCTCGACCACGAAGATGTCACGGTATCGAGACCCGCCACATCGAGAAGATGGTGTGGACGGCCGACTACCTGCCGTTCGAGCAGGACGGCCGGCACCACCGGATCAGGGTTGCCCGGCCGGCGGTGAAACTGCCGCTGCGGGCGCAGTTCCCCCGCCGCTGAATAGCTGCGCCGCCGAGCTTGCGCAGCCGGCGACTGCAAACGCCAGAAAGACCGTTGCTATTTTTTTCATGGGTTGTTTCTTGAGCGCGTATTGCGATTGCGACGCGCGTTCGTCGGTCTCGTCCAAAGACGCTCGCGACGCAATCGCTCACAAGTCATGCAAGCAGTGTTGCGGACAGCCAACTGCCGACGGCCTTCCCTCGGACATCATGATCTGCCCCACGAGCGGCGGACAAGCACCAGCTGATGAATCGCTTCCATGCTTCGGGCAAGGAAAAATGGGGGATCGTCATCATGCCGCGGGCGGAATGGGAGGACTGGCTGACCTGCCGGGATCCGGTGCGGGCGCGCAGCATTAGGCGACTGCACCCTGCGGATATGAGGCTGGGTAAGCCAGCGCTCGCTTATCCAGCGTCAGAGCTAGCCCAAAGGGACACACCCACCTGTTGGGCACTCAGGCAATCCAGGCAATGGCGGCGGCGGTAGCGACGAAGAATCACTTTGCTCCCCCTCAACTGCCTCCCCAAGCTTAGAAGCCTGAGTGACGTAGTTCACGCGAATATCAAGGTCAAATTCTTGGCCGCAGCTCTCAGAGCAGCCGCACCTCACCCGATGCCGCACCTTCATAGGCAGTTCCAACACCTTCATCTCCACCCCGAACCGACGAACAGTCTTGCAGTACGGACAAGTTGCGGCGACTGAATATGTCATTGCGACCCCTATTTTGGTGGAGAGTTGTCACAAATGTATGCTTGGTAGTCACGCACAACAATGGGATTAGTACTTCAGGATTAAGGGCTAGCCGGTACGGGGCATCGTTTAGGGGCACCAAATATAGGGGCATTTGTTGATGCCCCTAATGCCCCTAAAACACGCGGATGCCAACGGCTCCCGGCGAACTTCGAAAGCCCGCGAGGTCTTGATCTACTTGGGAAGGGAGGACTTCAGAGAACTTCTACGAACCGTACTATGGTCCCGCCGGCAGGAATCGAACCTGCATTTCACGCTTAGGAGGCGCGTGTTCTATCCATTGAACTACGGCGAGAGGACAGACTCCGTGGACATGCTGGTACGCCTTGGCGGCGCGGATCCAGGAGCAGGCCCGGAGTATATCAAAAACCTCACCAGCCAAGGAATGCGAAAGCGCTCCCCTTGCTCAGCACTCGCCTTTCTTGGCGTGTCCCGGCGGGCAGTGATAACCCTTGTCTTTCCTGCCCGGCCTGCCATCCCAGCGCTCGGGCACCAGCACCCAGCCATCGCGTGCCTGCACCCAGCGCGGCGCCTCGTAGACATAGCCCGCGCGCTCGCGCTCCCACTTGCCCTTCTTCCATTTGTGCTTGTGGCCGCGATCATCCCAGTCCCAGTAGCCTGGCGCCCAGACGTAGCCAGGGCGCGCCATGGGAACAACCTCATAGACGGGGGGCGGCGGCGGCACGCCGATCAACACATTGACCGATACCTGCGCATATGCCGCAGGCACCATGCCCAGTGCGCCGATCAAGCCCGTTACAGCCGCCGCGCACAAAAGAACTCTTCTCGTCATCGCTATCTCGTTTTTCCAGTTTCAGGCGCGAGAATAACTTGACGGGGGACTCCCGGCTGTTAGCAAAGGTATCAATGGATTACCCGTGCAACATATGGGTCAGATCAACGGAAGCCGGAAGCAGTGCTTGAAGCACTCAAGACCTGGAGCACTAACGAAAAAGCCCGCCAGTACACTGGCGGGCTGGTTGCGGACGGTCCGGACCATCCAGGTCAACGCCGGCGCTATCGCGGCAACAGCCGTGCACGCAGGTTTTCCCATGATTCCGCCCATGACGCGGACGTCCCTCCGGACTACCCGGAGAGCCAAAGGAAAGCTGGCAATGACGCCGACTGCCGCGATATCAGCGGCTAGCAGCACTTAAAGCAAAGCGCCGAGGAAGGTCAGCGGGTTCTCATCGGTCCGCCACCTTGCCGGGCATCGATGCACCCGACGGATTCAGTATAGGCAGGCGGCCCGCGGATGCAATATCGAATGCGGGATCGGCAAACCCCCATGAAAAGCGCCCAATGAGTCTCAAAAATCGCCGTTCAGCACCTCAAAGTAATTCCTATCGCAGTGCAACAAACTTACTTTTGTTTCTGCTATAATTCGCGCCGTGAGTTCGCACTGTGAGTTGTGCAACACGTCTACCGGTCTCTTCCGGCAGGCGATACCGCCCCCGCTCTCAAGCTCTGCTCCCCGGTCCCGCCGGCTGGCCTGCCTTAAAGTTGTTGAATCAAGGCCAAGTGGTGATACCCGACAGAACGCATTTCTCACCGACGTCGCCTCGTCTCCGATCCTGTTGAATAGCTCTACAGAGCTGTTTGCCTGCCAGGGACCGCGCGCCCGGCCTTGTGCCCGGTGTCGCCCTGCCTGCCGCCGTACTGTCAGCTGTGTCTGTCGTAACGGCCTCACCGATTGGCGCCGAAGCCTTTTTAAGACTTTGCACTGCGCCCGCCCCTGTTCGCTAGTTCGGCATGGGGTGCCATGCATTTAAAGAAAACTACGACATGACCCAGCACGACATTCGTGCGGAGCAAGCTTTTGCCTCCGCCGCCGACGCATCGACCGAAGCCGCCGCCATCGCCACGCCCGCTATCCAGGAACCGAGCCCGCTCGACAAGCTCGACGCCATGCTCAGCCCGGAAGCCGTTGCGCCTGCCGCCGCCGCCAACGTCAATGCCGAGAACGGCTTTGCCAAGCTTGGCCTCGAAGAAGCAATCCTGCGCGCCCTCGTTGAACTGAACTACACCACGCCGACCCCGGTGCAGGCACAAGCGATTCCCGCCTTCCTGGCTGGCCGCGACCTGCTGGTGTCCAGCCAGACCGGCTCGGGCAAGACCGGCGCCTTCATCCTGCCGGCCATCCAGCGCATCAGCGAAAAGGCTTCGCCGAATCGCCCGCGTTCCGATGATCCGGTCAAGCGCATGAAGGGCAAGCGCCCCCGTCCGTCGCCGGCGCAACCCGCGCTGCTGGTGCTGACCCCCACGCGCGAACTGGCCCTGCAGGTGACCGAAGCCACCGCCAAGTATGGCCGCCACCTGCGCCGCATCGTGTGCGCCAGCATCCTGGGCGGCATGCCCTATCCGAAGCAGCTCGCCGCGCTGTCGAAGATGCCTGACATCCTGGTGGCAACGCCTGGCCGCCTGCTCGACCACGTCGAAGCCGGCCGCATCGACCTGTCCGCGCTGGACATGCTGGTGTTCGACGAAGCCGACCGTATGCTCGACATGGGCTTCGCCGACGATATCGACGCCATCGTTGCCGCTACCCCGGCCACCCGCCAGACGCTGATGTTCTCGGCCACGCTGGACGGCCGCATCGCCCAACTGGCTTCGCGCCAGCTGCGCGACCCGCAACGCATCGAGATCGCCGCGACCCGCGCCGACCAGAGCAATATCGAACAGCGCCTGCACTTCACCGACGACATGTCGCACAAGGAAAAGCTGCTCGACCACCTGCTGCGCGACGCCACGCTCAAGCAGGCCATCGTCTTCACCGCGACCAAGCGCGATGCCGATTCGCTGGCCGAGCGCCTGTCGGATACCGGTTTCGCAGCCGGCGCGCTGCACGGCGACATGACCCAGGGCGCGCGTAACCGCACCCTGACCTCGCTGCGCCGCGGCAACCTGCGCATCCTGGTGGCAACCGATGTCGCTGCACGCGGCATCGACGTGCCGGACATCACCCACGTGGTCAACTTCGACCTGCCCAAGCAAGCCGAAGACTACGTGCACCGTATCGGCCGTACCGGCCGTGCCGGCCGCTCGGGCGTCGCCATCAACCTCGTGAACCATGGCGACATGTTCCAGTGGAAGCGCATCGAGCGCTTCACCAACAACCGCGTCGACGCTTCGGTGATCGAAGGCCTGGAACCGCGCCGCTCGCCCAAGCCGCGCTCCGGCTTCGGCGGCAAGCCGGGCGGTGACCGCGGTGGCTACCGTGGCAACAGCAATGGCGGCGGCTATCGCGGCGGTGAAAACCGCAGCTTTGGCGACCGCAAGTTCGGCGGCGGCGAAAGCCGCGGCTTCGGCAGCCGTGACGGCGCCCCGCGTCCCGCAGGCGACCGCCCGTTCGGCGATCGCGACGGCAACCGTGGTTTTGGCGACCGTGGCGGCTTCGGCAACGCCAATGGCAACAGCACCGGCTATCGCGGCCAGGGCGCGACCGGCGGCCAGCGCAGCTTCGGCAACGAAGGCGGCTACCGCGGCGGCGACAACCGTGGCTTCGGCAACCGTGACGGCGCGGCTCCCCGCAGCTTCGCCGACGGCAACCGTGGCGCAGGCAACGGCGGCAACGGTGGCTACCGCGGCGGCGAAGGCCGCAGCTTTGGCAACCGCGACGGCGCGCCCCGCAGCTTCGGCGACGGCAACCGCGGCGGCTTCGGCGGCCAGCGCAACGGCAACGGCAACACCGGTGGCCGCTCGCGTTTCGAGCGTTAATTCGCGCGGCTGAATGGATGCGTCGCCAATGCGGCGCTCCATCGCAACAAATGAAAAAAGCACCTTCGGGTGCTTTTTTCATTTGGCGGAGACGTCAACCGAGCGGGCCTGCCGGGCCCTCTCTACTATATAGAACAGCTGCGAAAGCCCACGAACGCGAAATCGTCCTCCGGCAGCAGCGCCAGCCGCGCGCGCGCATGGCGCTGGCGCGCCACGCCGGCGAAAGAGGCACCGCGCACCACCTGGTGCGTGGCGAAGCAGTCAACGAACTCCACATCGGCCGGGCCGGCGACAAAACCGGCATAGGGCTCGTAGGGAGTCGCCGTCCACTCGCGAACCATGCCCCAGCGCAAGCCGCCGCGCGCCTGCACCGCCGCCAGCTCCCATTCCGCTTCCGTGGGCAGGCGCCGGTCCGCCCAGGCGCACCAGGCCTGCGCCTCGAACAGGCTGACGTGGCGTACCGCCTCGTCAGGATTCAAGGTGCGCAGGCTGCCGAAGCGCAACGCCATCCACGCCCGGGACTCCGGATGCCGGGCCCAGTAACGCGGCGCGGAACGGTCCTGCATCATCAGCCACTGGTGCCCCGCCACCGTCCACCATGCCGCGCGCTCATAACCGCCGTCCTCGACGAAATCGAGAAACTGCGCATTGCTGACCGGCGCGGCATCCATCTCGAAGGCTGGCACATAGGTCGGCTGCGGCGGCAGTTCGTCGGGCAGCGCGAAGCCATCCGGCTCATTCCAGCCCTGGATGAACCGCCCACCGGGAAACTGCAAGGTGCCGGCGTGCGGCACCGACACGGAAGGCAGCGCCACGGCCGGCTCCACCGGCGCCATGCCCACGGCCTGCAGCAGCGCAGCCAGGGCCTCGCCCTGGCTGTCTTCGTGAAACAGCGCGCGACGCCATGCGTAGAGCGTCGCATCGCTATCGTCCGGTTGCGCCGCCAGCCGGCGCAAGGTGGCTTCGAGCACCTCGGCGGCATAGCGCTTGACCACCGCTACGTCGGGCAGCGCGGCCTCCCATCGGGCATCGGGATCGATGCGTTCGGGATCGAACCATTCGTCCGCGCCGGCCAGCAACGAAGGAACCCCGGCGGCCCTCAACGGCAGGCCATCACGCTCCAGCGTGCGCACATCGCGCAGGCACCACCATTCGGCATGCCAGGCGACATGGCCCAGCGTCCAGAGCGGCGGGTTCGCAAAATCCTGCCGCGGCACCTCCCAGCCGCGCCGCGTCTGGCCGAACGCGGCAAGCCAGGCCAGGGTGCGGTTGCGCGCTTCCACCAGCGCCTGCGCCAGGCCCTCGCGGGTCAGCCTCCGGGCGTCCGTCCAGACGGTCTTGCCACCATTGAAATGAAGGTCGGGAAGCATGGAAAAGCCGCTCATCAAGAACCCTGACGGTGAATGGGATGGCCCACGGTTGGTTTGCCCGGCGGGCGGCGCGCATCATGCGCCGCGCCTCCAAGGAGGGATGCGGGCATTATGACACCAGCACCATCCCCGCCCGCGCAGCGCCTGCCGCCCCGCTCAGGCGCGCGCATGGAACACGGCGAACCAGCCGCGCGGATCGGTCCACCAGACCGGATCGTCGAAGCCCGCGGCCTCAAGGAGTGTGGCGAAATCGGCCGGCCGGTACTTATAGGAATCCTCGGTGTGAATCCGCTCGCCGGCGCAAAAGGCGCGGCTGCCTTCCGGCCAGCGCACGGTGACGTCCCGCCCGGCCCGCAGGTGCATCTGGATGCGCGAGTTCTCAAGGTCGAAGCTGGCCGCGTGCCGCCAGTCGTCGAGCTGGAAATCGCTGCCGACGATGCGGTTCAGGTTACGCAGCACATTGCGGTTGAAGGCGGCGGTAACGCCTAGCGGGTCGTCATAGGCTGCCACCAGCGCCTGCTCGTCCTTGAGCAGGTCGACGCCGATCAGCACGCCATCCCCCCTCCCCGCGGCCGCCCGCATACGCCGCAGCAAGGCCCGCGCCTGCTCCGGCGCAAAGTTGCCGATACTGGATCCCGGATAGAAGAACAGCCGGCGCCCGCGCCTGACTTCCGGCGGCAGGTCGAGCGGCGCGCACAAGTCGGCGCCAAGGCCGAGCATGGGAATCTGCGGATGCTGCTGCTGCAGGCAGAACAAGGTACCGCGCAGGAACTCCACAGAAATGTCGAGCGCGACGTATTGCGCCGGCTGCAGGCTGCCGAAGAGCCGCGCCGCTTTCTGGCAATTGCCCGCGCCAAGGTCGATCAGCACGCAGCCGCTGCCGGCTCGCGCGGCCATGGCGGGCGCGAACGCGGAGAAGACCGCGGCCTCCGTACGCGTGGGGTAATACTCGGGCAGATCGGTGATGGCCTCGAACAGGCGGGAGCCAAGTACGTCATAGAAGAACTTGGGGCTGATGCTGGCGGCGGGGGCCAGCAGGCCGCGCGTGATCTCGCCGCGCAGGGCACCGCTGTCCTCATGGTACTGCTGGATGAAATCCAGCCGCGGTACCGGATTCGGCAGAGCGTGTCCGTTGGCGATGACGGCAGTGCTGGCCTGGCTGCCGTTGGGTTGCAGGGCCGAGGTGGCGTTGCGGTTGGATTGGGAATGGCTGTGGCGTGGGTTTAACGGGGTCGGGACGGCCGGCATGACGTTTCCTTGTTGGTCGATGGCAAAGCATGAAGCCCCCAGGTGCCCGCACGTCACGCATGCGCGGGACTGGCATGGGATACGCCTCCGGTGACGTCTGGGGCGCATCGGCCAAAAGCCAGTCTACTCAGAATAGCTGGCGCGCGCGGAGTGTGCTTACCGCAATGCACAAACCCTTCCGGGCGCCGTAATCCTCACCAGGAATGACACGGAAAGCGCCATCGGTTCCGTATATCGTCCTGCCGGCGCCCAGGGAACAGTCTCAGCCCGGCTTGGCATCGCGATACCCGACACAAAGTGCGCCTTGCCAAACATTCACAACAGCACAAAACATGTGGCTTCGTTTATAATCCGCCTCAGCGTTTCCGCTTCGGCCAGTTCCGAACGGATTCGTCCCTCAAAGGGGAGTAGCTCCGGGGCCCAGCCCTTAGCACAATCGTCATTCCGAGGCTGATCACAAATAGTCTCCGGTTGTGCTGACCGCGCCAACAACCATATGGCGGTCGAGCAAGACCTTTGCAACCTGGTTTCATGGTTTGCAAAGGCGCCCCCACAGCTCCCAACCAACATGTCTCCAGGCTAACCCGGTGCTTGCGCACGGCTTTTGGCTATCGTTGTTTCGAGGAGATTTTATGGAATGGTTTACCGATCTGTTCACGATGCAGTTCCTGACGGCACTGCTGTCCATCGTCGTCATTGACCTGGTGCTTGCCGGCGACAATGCCATCGTGATCGCGCTTGCCGCGCGCAACCTGCCGCCCCACCTGCAGAAGAAGGCCATCGTCTGGGGTACGGTCGGCGCAGTCGTGGTCCGTTCGGCCATGACGATCGGTGTGGTCTGGCTGCTCAAGATTCCCGGCCTGCTGCTGGTCGGCGGCGTGGCCCTGGTGTGGATCGCCTACAAGCTGCTGTCCGACGACGGCAATGGCGACGAACATGGCGCGGGTGCCACCACCCTGGTGGGCGCGATGAAGACCATCATCATCGCCGACGCGGTGATGGGCGTGGACAACGTGCTGGCAGTGGCAGGCGCGGCGCACGGCAGCTTCCTGCTGGTGGTGCTCGGCCTGCTGATCAGCATCCCCATCGTGGTGTGGGGCTCGAGCCTGGTGCTCAAGCTGATGTCGCGCTTCCCGTCGGTCATCTTCGTGGGCGCCGGCGTGCTGGCCTTCACGGCAGTCAAGATGATCGTCAGCGAGCCGCTTGTGAAGGCGTTCTTCAACACCAACGCCCTGGCTTACTACGGCTTGTTCGTGCTGGTCATCGGCGGCGTGCTGGGCGGTGGCTATCTGGTGCAGAAGCGCCGGGCTCCGACCACCGCGGCGCAGTAATGCGCGATGGCGCCGGCACCTGAGGACGCCGGACCATGAAAGGAGGGCCGCCGCGAGGCGGCCCTTTTTGCTTTGCGATAAAATGCTAAGCCTTTAGCAATTTGCCGACCTCCGGGCAGATTGCCCCAATTACGCGCACAACGCTGTCGCGTCACTTTCCCCAACACCCGCGCTGATGAAACAGTACCTCGACTTCATGCGCCATGTGCAAGAGCATGGCACCGAAAAGGCCGACCGCACCGGCACCGGCACGCGCTCGGTGTTCGGCTACCAGATGCGCTTCGACCTGCGCGAAGGCTTCCCGGTGGTGACCACCAAGAAGCTGCACATGAAGTCGATCATTCACGAACTGCTGTGGTTCCTGCAAGGCTCGACCAACATCGGGTACCTGAAGGACAACGGCGTCAGCATCTGGGACGAATGGGCCGATGAAAACGGCGAGCTCGGACCTGTCTACGGCTCGCAGTGGCGCGCATGGCCGACGCCGGACGGCCGGCACATCGACCAGATCAGCGAACTGGTGGCGCAGATCCGCAGCAACCCGGACTCCCGCCGGCTGATCGTGTCGGCCTGGAACGTGGGCGAGATTCCGCAGATGAAGCTGCCGCCCTGCCACGCCTTCTTCCAGTTCTATGTGGCCGAGGGCCGCCTGTCCTGCCAGTTGTACCAGCGCAGCGCCGATATCTTCCTGGGCGTGCCGTTCAATATCGCCAGCTACGCGCTGCTGACGCACATGATCGCCCAACAGACCGGACTGGAAGTGGGCGACTTTATCTGGACCGGCGGTGATTGCCATATCTACAGCAATCACGCCGAACAGGTGGCAACGCAACTGGCGCGCGAGCCGATGGCGCTGCCGCAACTGAAGATCCTGCGCAAGCCGGACAGCCTCTTCGACTACAAGTACGAAGACTTCGAACTGGTGGGTTACGAGTCGCATCCGGCCATCAAGGCACCGGTGGCCGTATGACGCTGTTGACCCTGATCGTGGCGAAGGCCCGCAACGGCGTGATCGGCCGCGACAACACCCTGCCCTGGCGCTTGCCCGAGGACCTGGCGCACTTCAAGCGCACCACCATGGGCGCGCCCATCGTGATGGGCCGCAAAACCTGGGAATCGATCGGCCGGCCGCTGCCGGGCCGGCGCAATATCGTGGTGAGCCGCAACCGCGGTCTGCGCATTGAAGGCTGCGACGTGGCGAACTCGCTCGAGGAAGCGCAGCTGCTATGCGTCGGCGTCGAGCAGATCTTCCTGATCGGTGGTGCGCAACTGTATGCCGAGGCGCTGCCCAGCGCGGACCGGCTGGTGGTGACGGAGATCGATGCGGATGTCGCAGGCGATGCGGTGTTCCCCCCCATCGATCCGCGGCAGTGGATTGCCACCGCGCGCGAATCGCATCACTCGGAAGCGAATGGCTTCGACTATGCCTTCGTTACCTACGAACGCCCGCCGTCCGGCGAGGAATGACACAACGCTGGCGTGAAACGCGCGGCGGCCCGGGAACCAGGCCGCCGCCGTTGCTTTAGTTGCCCGCGATCGTCATCTGCTCGATCAGGATCGAGCCGGTTTCCTTGGTGCCGCGTACCAGCGAATCGGCGCCAATCGCCACGATCTGGCGGAACATCTCCACCATATTGCCGGCAATGGTGATCTCTTCCACCGGGAACTGGATCACGCCGTTCTCGACCCAGTAGCCCGAGGCGCCGCGCGAGTAATCGCCCGTCACGTAGTTCACGCCCTGCCCCATCAGTTCCGTCACCAGCAGGCCGGTGCCGAGCTTGCGCAACATGCCGGCGAAGTCGTCGCCCGGCGCGGTCAGCGAACTGGACAACGTCAGGTTATGCGAGCCGCCGGCATTGCCGGTGGTTTTCATGCCCAGCTTGCGGGCCGAGTAGGTGGAGAGGAAATAGCCTTCCACCACGCCGGCGCGAACCACATCGCGCGCGTGGGTCTTCACGCCTTCTTCGTCGAAGGGGGCGCTGCCCATGGCGCCCGGCAGATGGGGCTGTTCGTGGATGTGGATGTGCGGCGCGAACACGGCCTTGCCCAGCGTGTCGTACAGGAAGGTCGACTTGCGGTACAGCGCGCCACCGGACACGGCCTGCACGAAGGCGCCGAGCAAGCCCGCCGCCAGGGGTGCCTCAAACAGCACCGGGCAACGGCGCGTGGACAGCTTGCGCGAGTTCAGGCGGGCCAGCGAGCGTTCGGCGGCATAGCGGCCGATGTCCTCGGGCGCGGCCAGTGCGTCGGGCGCGCGCTTGGACGAGTACCAGTCGTCGCGCTGCATGCCGCTGCCGGTGCCGGCGATCGGCGCGCAGGAAATAAAGTGGCGGGAGTACGGATAGCCGCCCGTGAAGCCGCGCGAGGTGGCCAGCACGAACTGCGAATGCTGGGCCGACACGCTGGCGCCGTCGCTGTTGCGAATGCGCGGCGAGACCGCGAAGGCGGCGGCTTCGGCGCGGCGCGCGATCTCGATGGCCTGTTCGGCGTCGATATTCCACGGGTGGAACAGGTCGAGATCCTGCGGGTTGCGTTCAAGCAACTCCTCTTCGGCCAGACCCGCGCAATCGTCTTCGGCGGTGAAGCGCGCAATGTTGTAGGCCGCTTCCGCCGTGGCCCGCAGCGCCGCGGGCGAGAAATCCGAGGTGCTGGCGTTGCCGCGCCGCTTGCCGATCATGACCGTGACGCCCACCACCTTGTCGCGGTTCTGCTCGATGGTTTCCACCTGGCCCTTGCGCACCGAGACCGACAGGCCGCTGCCCTCGGAGATCTCGGTTGCCGCGTCGGTGGCGCCCAGCTCGCGTGCCACCCGCAGCACATCGGCGGCCATCTCGCTAAGCTGGGCCTGGGTATAAGTGAAATGGGTGGTCTGGTCGGCGGATTGATCCATTGTGGGCGCGGTCATCAAAAGTCCAAACAAGAATCATAGCAAGATAAAATGCCACCCATGACGCGAAACTCCCGCACCTCCCCCCGGAACGCCTCCGGCTTCCCCGGCCAGTTCGCCCCCGAACCGGCCGACGACGACGACCTGCCCAAGAGCAAGTCCCAGAAAAAACGCGATATGCTCGCCCTGCAGGACTTGGGCGTGGAACTCGAAGCGCTGCCCAAGGACCGGCTGGCGCGCGTGCCCATGCCCGAAGCGCTGGCCGACGCCATCCGCGACGCGCGGCGCATCACCAACCACGAAGGCAAGCGCCGCCAGATGCAGTTCGTGGGCAAGGTCATGCGCAAGCTGGACGACGACGAGGTCGAAGCCATCCAGCGCGTGCTGGAAGGCTTCAAGGGCGCCAGCAAGGCCGAGACGGCCAAGCTGCACCTGGTCGAGCGCTGGCGCGAACTGTTGCTGGCGGACGACGCCGCCCTGACCAAGTTCCTGGCCGAACACCCGGCCATCGACGTGCAGGCGCTGCGCAACATCATCCGCAATGCGCGCAAAGAGCACGAGATGAACAAGCCGCCGCGCTATTTCCGCGAGCTGTTCCAGGCCATCAAGAATGCGCTGGAGAGCAAGAAGGCGGCGGCATCCGACGAGCCGCAAGCCGAGCCGGACGCCGAAGAATAACCAGAACGCCAAACCCATTGGGGACAAGATGACGCAAACCACGACGCACGCGATGGTTCATCCCATTGCCCGCAACCATCCGGACGAATTGCTGGTCGGCTTTGTCTCGATCTCCGACCGCGCCTCGGCCGGCACCTACCAGGACGAAGGGATTCCGGCCCTGCGCGAGTGGTTCGGGCGCGCCCTGACCTCGCCCTGGCAAGGCGTGGAGCGCCTTATCCCCGACGAGCAGGCGCTCATCTCCCGCACGCTGATCGAACTGGTCGACGTGGCCGGCTGCGACCTGGTGCTGACCACCGGCGGCACCGGCCCGGCGCGGCGCGACGTCACGCCCGAGGCCACGCTGGCGGTGGGCACCAAGGAAATGCCCGGCTTCGGCGAGCAGATGCGCCAGGTCAGCCTGCACTTCGTGCCCACGGCCATCCTGTCGCGGCAGGTGGCGGTGATCCGCGAAACCGCCAGCCGCGCCGCCCTGATCATCAACCTGCCGGGCCAGCCGCGCGCCATCCGCGAAACCCTGGAAGGCCTGCGCGGCGACGACGGCAAAGCCATCGTGCATGGCATCTTTGCCGCCGTGCCCTACTGCGTCGACCTGATCGGCGGCCCTTACATCGAGACCGACGAGGCCGTGGCCAAGGTGTGGCGCCCCAAGCACGCGATTCGCACCAGGCCGGCGGCCTGAGTCACCGGCGGGGCTGCCTCAGCGCAGCCCCAGATACAGTCCCAGCGGCACGAACACCACCGCGGCGACATTGCCCAGCAGCACGATCGAAGCCACTTGGTCCGGCTCCTGCCGGAAATGATCGGCCACGAGAAAGTTGAGCACGGCCGGCGGCAGCGACGCGAACACAAACAGCAGCCCGCGCTGGAGCTGGGTCAGCGGCACCAGCTGCGCCAGCAGCAAGGCGCAGGCGATGCCGGTCAGCGGACAGGCCACGGCGCCGATCGCGCCCATGCCCCAGTTGCGCAGGCTCACGTCCTTCATGCGCACGCCCAGCGCGAACAGCATCAAGGGCACGGTCGCATCGCCCAGCAGCTTGATCGACTGGAACACTGGCTCGGGCAGCGTGAACCACGGCCGCGCCAGCGACAAACCCACCCCCAGCACCGTCGCCAGCACCATCGGATTGCGCACGATCTGCGTGACCGACGCATGCCGGTTGACGATCTTCATGCCGATGGTGAAGTGCATCAGGTTGGACGCGGCGAACAGCGCCACCGCGGGCGCCAGGCCGACCGGGCCGAAGGCGAACACCGATAGCGGCAAGCCCATGTTGCCGCAGTTGTTGAACATCATCGGCGGCACGAAGGTACGCGGATCCACCCGCAGCAGCCGCGCGCCCAGCCAGGCCAGCAGCCCCGAACCCAGCACCACGGCCACCGCGCAACCCAACAGCACAAGCTGGTCGGCCAGCACGAATTCCTTGCTGACGAAGGCCGACACCACCAGCAACGGCGCGATCACGTCGAGCGTGGCCCGGTTGATGCCGGACATGTCCGGATGCGCGCGGCGCCCGTACAGCCAGCCCACCAGGATGATCAGGATGACCGGCGTGATAATCGAGACGATGCGCGCGAGCATGGGAGTGCGGCAGTTGGACCGAGGCGCCCCTCGGGGCGCCTCGGAAGTGACGTTGGATGGCCCGGATCAGGCGGCCGGAGCAGCCGGAGCAGCGGGCGCTTCGCCCACTGCCACTGCCACTGCCGCTGCCGCCGGCGCGGAATGGCGGATAAAGTGGGTGCGGTAGTAGCGCAGCTCTTCCACCGACTCCAGGATATCGGCCAGCGCGGTGTGCAGCTGGCGCTTGACGAAACCCTTGTGGATGGCCGGCTCCCAGCGCTTGCACAGTTCCTTCAGCGTGGACACGTCGAGGTTGCGGTAGTGGAAGAACGCCTCCAGCTTGGGCATGTAGCGCGCCATGAAGCGGCGGTCCTGGCAGATCGAGTTGCCGCACATGGGCGACTTGCCGGCCGGCACCCAGCGCTTGAGGAAGGCCAGCAGTTCGGCCTCGGCCTGCGCTTCGGTCAGGGTCGATGCCTTGACCTTGTCGATCAGGCCCGAGCGGCCATGGGTGCCCTTGTTCCAGTTGTCCATGCCGTCGAGCACGGCGTCTTCCTGGTGGATCACCAGCACCGGGCCTTCGGCCAGGATATTGAGCTCGGAGTCGGTCACGACGATCGCGATCTCGATGATGCGGTCCGTGTCCGGCATCAGGCCGGTCATCTCCATGTCCAGCCAGATCAGGTTGTTTTCACTCTTGACGGATTTGGCGCCGCTGGGCACGTGGGTATTTTGGCTGGTCATCTGGACTGCAATCGAAGGAGAGGCAAAGAAGGAGGCGCGCCCGGGTTCCCGATGACAAACACGGTCGGAGGGCGCGAACAACTTATAATTCTCGCATATCCGCTGCCGCTCCCGGTTCCAAAGCGGTCCGGCACCCGCTCCGGCGATCCGGCCGCGCCCCGCGTACGCGACGGCTTTACACGACAAGGCTCTGCCCGATGTTCACGTTTCTGTTCCTAGCCGCCCTGATGCTGATGGTCCTGACCAAGCTCTGGCTGGCAGCCCGCCAGGTGCGCCATGTGGCGCAACACCGTCATGCGGTACCCAACCGCTTTGCCGACAGCATCACGCTGTCCTCGCACCAGAAGGCGGCCGACTACACCATCGCCCGCACCCGGCTGTCGATGCTGGAAGTGCTGGCCGGCGCCGCGCTGCTGATCGTCCTGACCATGCTGGGCGGGCTGCAGTGGATCAACCAGTTCTGGCTCGGCACCTTCGGCCCGGGCTATGCCTACAGCGTGGCGCTGATCGCCAGCGTGGCCGTGATCGGCGGGCTGGTCGACCTGCCCTTCTCGCTCTATGGCCAGTTCGGCATCGAGCAGCGCTTTGGCTTCAACCGCATGAGCTGGAAGCTCTACCTGGCCGACCTGGCCAAGATGGCCGTCGTCGGCTGCGCGCTGGGCCTGCCGCTGCTGCTCGCCGTCCTGTGGCTCATGGAACATATGGGGCAATACTGGTGGGTATGGACGTGGCTGACGTGGATCGCCTTCACGATCTTCGTGCAGATGATTGCGCCCTCGGTGATCATGCCCATGTTCAACCGCTTCGAGCCGCTCGCCAACGCCACGCTGGAAGCGCGCATCAAGCGCCTGCTGGAAAAATGCGGCTTCCGCAGCCGTGGCCTCTTCGTCATGGACGGCAGCAAGCGCAGCGCGCACGGCAACGCGTACTTCACCGGTTTCGGCGCCGCCAAGCGCATCGTCTTCTTCGACACGCTGATGGAGCGCCTGGCCGACGACGAGATCGAAGCCGTGCTCGCGCACGAGCTCGGCCACTTCAAGCGCCGCCATATCCTCAAGGGCATGCTGGTGAGCTTCGCGCTGAGCCTGGCCTTCCTGGCCGCGCTGGGGTGGCTGGCCAGCCGTGCCTGGTTCTACACCGGCCTGGGCGTGCTGCCCAATCTCGGCACGACCAACCATGCGCTCGCCCTGGTCCTGTTCTTCCTGACGCTGCCTGTGTTCACCTTTCTGCTCGGGCCGCTGGCCAGCCAGACCTCGCGCCGCCATGAGTTCGAGGCCGATGCCTTCGCCGCCGGCCAGACCGATGCCGGCCACCTGGTCTCGGCACTGGTCAAGCTCTACAAGGACAATGCCTCTACCTTGACGCCCGACCCGATCTACAGCGCGTTCTACTACTCGCACCCACCAGCGGCGCAGCGGATCGACCGCCTGCTGGCGCAGGCATGAGCCGCGCCGCCCGGGGAGGCCCGCAGCGCGCCGCAAGCGCTGCCAAGGCCAACGCCAATGGCGCCGCCGAGGAAGCGCTGATCGTCGCCGCGCACGGCCGTCACTATGTGATCGAGCTGGACGACGGCAGCCGCCTGCACGGCTTCCCGCGCGGCAAGCGCAGCGAGTGCGCGGTGGGCGACCGCGTCACCATCGAGCGCGCCGCCTCCGACCAGTGCGTGATCACCGGCTTCAAGCCGCGCAAGAACCTGCTGCACCGCTCCGACCAGTTCAAGTCCAAGCTGCTGGCAGCCAATATCGACCAGGTGGTGATCGTGCTGGCGACCGAGCCGGGCTTCTCGGAAGACCTGCTCGGGCGGGCGCTGGTGTCGGCCGAGGCGCTCGGCATCCGGCCACTGATCATCCTCAACAAGATCGACCTGACCGAGCGGCTGGAAGAAGCCCGCGGCCGGCTGGCGCTATACCAGGAGCTGGGCTACGAGACGCTGTTCCTGTCGGTGCACGGCTCGCCGGAAGATACGCTGGCGCAACTGCGCCCGCAGCTGGCGCACCGCGCCAGCATCCTGATCGGCCAGTCGGGCATGGGCAAGTCCTCGCTGCTGAACCTGCTGATCCCCGGCGTGGAAGCGCAGACGCGGGAAATCTCGGCCAAGCTGGATTCGGGCAAGCACACCACCACCTTTACCCGCCTCTACCACCTGCCGGCCAGCGTGGATGGCGACACATCCATGGATGGCGAAAGCAACGATCCCCAGGCCCGCCAGCGCGGCTGCCTGATCGATTCTCCGGGCTTCCAGGAATTCGGCCTGCATCACCTGAGCGAAGGCATGCTGGAGCGTGCCTTCCCGGAATTCCGCCCGCGCCTGACCGAGTGCCGCTTCTACAACTGCCATCACATCAACGAGCCCGGCTGCGGCGTGCTGGAATCGATGAAGGCAGGCGAGATCTCCGGACGGCGCCACCAGCTCTACACGCAGCTCCTGCACGAATCCCGCCAGCAAAAGCCGTGGTAAGGTGATCGGGTGTGCCTGCAACGGCATGCCCGATCCCTATGAAACTACTGCTGTCGACCCCCTCCCTAGTCCATGCGGCGCACTGCCAGAACTTGCTGGAAGCCGCCGGCATCCGTGCCGAAATGCGCAATACCTGGCTGGCCGGCGCGATGGGCGATATCCCGTTCCGCGAGAGCGCACCGCAGGTCTGGCTGATCGACGACGACATGGAAACCCAGGCCTGGGCGGTACTGCGCGCGGCGGCCAATCCGGAGCCGGGGCCACGGTGGCAATGCCTGTCATGCGGGGAATGGCACGAAGCGCAGTTCAATTCGTGCTGGCAATGCGGGGCGCCGCGGCAGCCTTAGCGCGCATAAGAGTACATAAGAGCGCACAAACAAAACGCCCCCGGCAAGCGCGGGGGGTGACGATAGCGGGATGGCAATCCGGCTCAGCCGACCCAGAGCGCCAGCGACAGCATCGCCAGCAGCAGCATCCACAACACCACGGCACGCCACACCAGGCCAATCGCCGATTGCAGCGTGCGCACGTTCGGCTCCATGCCGAATTCGGGCGCGGCCGGCTCAGGCTCGCTGTCGTCCTCCATGCCGGGCGCATAGTCGATGGCCGGGCCAGCCAGGCTGGTGCGCAGCACCACGGTGGAATCCTCCTCGGCCAGCGGCGCGCCCAGGCGCACGCCAAGCGCGCCGCCGCCACTGGCGAGCAGGATGCCGTTGACGGCATCGTTCCACTTGCGTGCGTGGTTGCGCCAGGCATAGACCGCATCCTCGAAATTACCGACGATGGCAAAGCCGACCGCGGTCAGCCGCGAGGGAATCCAGTCCAGCAGGTAGAAGGCGCGCGCGGCAAACCGCCCCAGCGCGGGGCTGCGCTCGGTGGAAGGCAGGTTCCAGTGGCGCGCGAGGTATTCGGCGATACGGTACAAGACGACGCCGCCCGGGCCGATCGGCACCAGGAACCAGAAGAACACGCCAAACACATGCCGGTGGACCGCCACGATGGCGGCTTCCAGCGTATGCCGCACGATCTCGGTGACAGGCATTTCAAGGGTTTCGAGACCGGTCCACTGGTGCAGCAGCGCGCGGGCGCGTGGCAGGTCGTCGCGATTGAGCGCTTCGTGGATATCGGTGAAGAAGTGGCTGAACTGTCGGAATCCGAGGGTCAGGTAGAGCAGCAGGACGTTCCAGGCGAGCGTGAGCGCCACACTGATGGAGGCCAGCAGGTAGTGCACCACCATGGCGGTCAGCGTCAGTGGCAGCACCACCGTGAACCACGCCAGCGCCGTATCGCGCGGGCGCCCGGTGTCGAAGGCGTGCTCCGCCCGCTCGGCCAGCACGCGCACGATGTCGTAGATCGGATTGTTGCGGCCCAGGGCGCGGAACTGCTCGGCGATCAGCGCGAGGAGGACAGATACAAAAGTCATCTCTGGAGTGGATGTCGAAGGCCAGGGCACGCCAGGCGGCACGTGTGCCGGCCCGGTCGCTTATCTATAGCGAGACGATAGCACACGGCAAACCCGCCCAGAGAAAGCGCCGCAGCCCGCCGGCATGGCGGGCGGGCTGCGTGCTCTTCAAGCGGCGCTTCAGGGCAGGTCAAACACCAGCACTTCGGCACCATCGCCATGGGTCAGGGTCACCGCGTCGGCGCCTTCCAGCTGCGCGGCATCGCCCGCCTCCAGTGCCTTGCCGTTGACGGTGACACGCCCGCGCGCCACATGCACGTAGGCGCGCCGCTTTGGCGCCAGGGCCAGTGTGGCGGACTCGTCGCCGTCGAACAGGCCAGCATACAGGCGCATGTCCTGGTGGATCACCACCGAGCCCTCGGCGCCGTCCCGGCTGCCGACCAGGCGCAGGCGACCGCGCTTTTCCGCGGGCTCGAAGCGCCTTTCCTCGTAGCCAGGCTCGAGATCGGCCGTCTCCGGCAGGATCCAGATCTGCAGGAAGTGCGTGGTGTCGTGCGCGGCGTGGTTGTACTCCGAGTGGCGCACGCCGGTCCCCGCGCTCATGCGCTGCACATCGCCGGGGCGAATCACGCTGCCGTTGCCCATGCTGTCCTTGTGGGCCAGCTCGCCTTCCAGCACATAGCTGATGATTTCCATGTCGCGGTGGCCGTGGGTGCCGAAACCCATGCCCGGTGCGACGCGGTCCTCATTGATGACGCGCAACGGCCCGAACTGGACGTGCTTGGGATCGTAGTAGTCCGCGAAGGAAAAGGTGTGATAAGACTTGAGCCAGCCATGATCCGCAAAACCGCGTTCGCCCGCCTTTCTGATTTCAATCATTTTGACGGCCCTCCTTCAGGCCTTATCGGCGCAGCAGCTGGGTTACAACCTAGCCCTGGCCTTGCACTACGTTTCAATGCTAGGCAGTTTAGGGCGGCAGGCGTATATTTGGCGGGACGATCTTAGAAGCATTCATTCAGAATTTCTGAACATGGCACTCTCTCTCGAATCCCTGGAAGTTCTCGATGCCATCGAGCGCAAAGGCAGCTTTGCCGCCGCCGCGCACGAGATGGGCAAAGTGCCTTCGGCGCTTACCTATGTGGTACGCAAGCTGGAGGAGGACCTGGACGTCCTGCTGTTCGACCGCCGCCGCCACCGCGCCGAACTCACCCCCGCCGGACGCGCCCTGCTGGACGAGGGCCGCCACCTGTTGCACGCCGCGGACGACCTGGCCCGCCGCGTCAAGCGGCTGGCCACCGGTTGGGAAGCCACGCTGACCATCGTGGTGGACGACCTGATCAACTTCCGTGCCCTGCTGCCGGTCATCCACGACTTCTACACCGAGAATACCGCCACCCGGCTGCGCTTTGCCAAGGAGGTGCTGGGCGGCGCCTGGGATGCGCTGGTCAGCAGCCGCGCCGACCTGGTGATCGGCGGCGCCTACGATGCGCCGAGCACCCAGGGTTTCCAGGTACGCCCGCTGGGCACCATGCCCTTTGTCTTCGCGGTGGCCGCGCATCATCCGCTGGCGAACGAACCGGGTCCGCTGACCACCCTGCAGATCGCCAAGCACCGCATCGTGGCGGTGGGCGATACCTCGCGCAACCTGCCGGCCCGCACCCATGGCGTGCTCGCCGGGCAGGACGTGCTGGTGGTACCCACCATGCGCGACAAGCTCGAGGCGCAGATCCGCGGGCTGGGCTGCGGCTGGCTGCCGGCGCCGATGGCGCAGCCCTTCATCGAGAGCGGCGTGCTGCTTGCGCGCGAAACGCTCGAAGTGCGCAACCCCGGCAATTTCAAGGTGGCCTGGCGCACCAGCACGCGCGGCAAGGCGCTGCAATGGTGGGCCAACAAGCTGGAAGATCCGCGCCTGGCGCAAGCCCTGCTCCAACAACAGCCGGGCCAGCCCGACTAACGCACCGCCGCCATGTCCGTCCACCCGAGCCCGGCGCCCGGCTACCGGGGCCGTTTTGCCCCCTCCCCCACCGGCCCGCTGCATATGGGGTCGCTCGTCACCGCGCTGGCCAGCTGGCTTGACGCCCGCGCCCATCGCGGGAGCTGGCTGGTGCGCGTCGAAGACATCGACTATCCCCGCTGCGTGCGCGGCGCCGACCTGCAGATCCTGCAGGCGCTGGCCCGCCTCAGCCTGCATCCGGACGAGCCGCCGCAGTGGCAGAGCCGGCACGAGGCGCGCTATGCCGAGGCGCTGCGCAAGCTGGACGCCGATCATCGGATTTATCCCTGCGGCTGTTCACGCAAGGAAATCGCGGACTCGCTATTGCATGCGCGCGAACGGCACCAGACCCTGGCCTATCCCGGCACCTGCCGCGATGGCCTGCATGGCAAGCTGCCGCGCGCCTGGCGGGTGCGGGTGCCGGACGGCGATGCCGCGCTGATCTGCTTCGACGATCGCTGGCAAGGCCGGCAATGCCAGGACCTGGCGACCGAGCTTGGCGACTTCGTGCTGCGCCGCGCCGACGGCTTGTGGGCCTACCAGCTGGCCGTGGTGGTCGACGATGGCGATCAGGGCATCACGCATATCGTGCGCGGCGCCGACCTGCTCGACTCCACGCCGCGGCAGATCCACCTGCAGCATCTGCTGGGGCTGCCGACACCGTCGTACCTGCACGTGCCGGTGGTGACCAACGCGCTCGGCGAGAAGCTCAGCAAGCAAAGCGGCGCGCAGGCCATCGACGAGCTCGATCCGCTGGCGGCGCTGCGCACGGCCGGCGCGCACCTGGGGCTGGCGAGCCACGCGCAATCGGTGGACAGCTGGCTGAGCGATGCCACGGCCGGCTGGGCCGCGCTGCCGCGGAACCTGGCGGCGGGCACCGCGCGGGAATACAAGACTGGCGCTTGATCCTGCCCCTGCGTAAAGGTAAAGGTAAAGGTAAAGGCCAACTCTATGCCTTCCAGCGCCTTGAATCCGGCGAAGCCTCGCGCAACCGCACCCCGTGCAAGCCTGACGTCCAGGCAACAAAAAAGCGCCCGAGGGCGCTTTTTTGTTTGCTGCGGCGAAACGCTTCGCGCCAGCCGGCTCAGGACTTGCGAGGCACGCCGCCAAGCAGCGCCGCCAGTTGCCGCTTGGGCGCCGGACGGCCACGGCCGAAGGCGGCGGCGTTGCTATCCGTCACGTCGGGCTGGGCGGCAATCGCGCTGCTGCTCGGCTCGTAAGGACGCGAGAAAAAAGAGTCGTCGGACGGACGGAACGCGTTGCGCGAGCTGGCCGGATCGTTCCGGCGCGGACGCGGTTCCTCGCTCTCGCCATTGCCGCGCGGCCGGCGCACGTCGCTGCTGCGTGCCCGGCGGCGGTCGCCTTCCTCGGCACGGGCGCTGGCGCCGGTGGGATCGAAACCCTCCAGCGGCGTGCGCGGGATGCTGCGCTTGAGCAGCTTCTCGATATCGACCAGCAGGCGCTCGTCGCCCGGCACGTAAATCGACAGCGCGTCGCCGCTGGCGCCGGCACGGCCGGTACGGCCGATACGGTGAACGTAGTCTTCGGCGCTGTACGGCAGGTCGAAGTTGATCACGCACGGCATGTCGGGAATATCGAGGCCGCGCGCCGCCACGTCGGTGGCGACCAGGGCATCGATACTGCCTTGCTTGAAGCCATCGAGCGTCTGCATGCGCTCGGTCTGGGTCTTGTCGCCATGGATGGCGGCGGCGTTGATGCCCTCGCGCTCCAGGTGGCGCGCCAGGCGCGAGCAGCCGATCTTGCTGTTGACGAAGACGATGCACTGGCGCGACAGGCCTTCGGCGGCGCGCTTCTTCAGCAAATGCACCACGGCGGCCTGCTTGTGGCCGTCTTCGACCTGGAACACGGTCTGGCGCACGTTCTCGTTGGCCGAGTTGCTGCGCGCCACTTCGATGGTGACCGGCTCGCGCAGGTAGCTGGCGGCCAGCCGCTTGATTTCGTTCGAGAAGGTGGCCGAGAACAGCAGCGTCTGGCGCTGTGCCGGTAGCAGGTTGATGATGCGCTGCAGGTCGGGCAGGAAGCCCATGTCGAGCATGCGGTCGGCCTCGTCCAGCACCAGCATCTGCACTTGCGACAGGTTCACCGATTTCTGCTGCACGTGATCGAGCAGCCGGCCCGGGGTGGCCACCAGGATTTCCACGCCGCGGCGCAAGGCTTCGGTTTGCGGGTTCATGTCGACGCCGCCGAACACCACCGTGCTGCGCAGGTCGGTGAAGCGCGCGTAGCGGGCCACATTGTCGTAGACCTGGTCGGCCAGTTCGCGCGTGGGGGTCAGCATCAGGGCACGCACCGGGTGGCGTGCCGGCGAGGCGCTGGCATTGGCCATCGGCAGCAGCCGCTGGATGATCGGCAGCGCGAAGCCGGCGGTCTTGCCAGTGCCGGTCTGCGCCGCGCCCATCACGTCCTTGCCGAGCAAGACCACGGGGATCGCCTGCTCCTGGATGGGCGTGGGCTTGGTGTAGCCCTGCTCGGACAGTGCGCGCTGGATGCGGGCGTCCAGGCCGAAGCTGTCGAAGGTGATCTCGGGGGTGGTCTGGTCGGTGGTCGTAGTCGTCATGGTTTCCGTGTCTTGCAGGAGGCGAACCCGGCGCCAACGGACACGCGTCTTGAACCGAGCAGGGGAGATCTGCGCATGGATTTAAGGCCCGGCCGCATGGTGCGCGCCCTGCTGGCGCGACCGCCGCGAACCGTCGTCTGTCCTTGCCTCTGCAGGGCGATTCCGCCGCGAGATCAATAGCTCATGTAAATCAAAGACTTAGATTGTAGCATTTGCAGCCCGGATAAGGGTAGTGCGAGTGTGGCGGCTACGCCAGTTTCGGCCGGGCGGATTTCAATTTCGTGTCACGCGGGCACGGCACCATGGCTATGCGGGGGGCCAAACCCGGCCATTGCAAGGCTGGTTTGCCCAAGAGTCGCCCCAGGCCTGGCTTTGCGGCGTGGCGGCGAGCGATTCGCCGCTGCTCGCGCCTGAGGCCCAGCCGGCCGCCGCCGCTCGCCACGCTGGATCGGTGAAATGTCATTTTTTGTTTACAAACGTATACGAGGAGTGGCGAGTGACCTATGCTTGGTTCCAGTGATCCGAACCAGGCAGAACCCGATGCAAACCGTCTCCGTCCGCATTCCCGAAGAAGACCTCGCCTGGCTGGCCGGCATCGAGTTGCCGGGCGCCAGCAGTCCCAGCGACAAGATCCGTGCCCTGCTGGCCGACGCGCGCCGGCGCGCGGACGGCTCCTCCGACTACATCGGCTGCGTCGCGCTCCTGCGCGAACAGGTGCGCCCCCTGCTCGACGCCACCCAAACCCTGGAGCATGAGCACCAGCAGCACTCGGAAATCGTCCCGATGCTGGCCATGCAATTGCCCGAACTGATGGCCAGCCTGATCGCGGGCGTGCCGTCCGGCGACCGGGCACCGGCGCAGGCACGGGAGCTGGAGGCCCGCCTCACTGCCCGCGCCATGCGCATGCTGCTCGGCCTGTTGCGCCTCGCGGTGACCCGGCGCACCCCGGCCTATGATCCCGCCGTACTGGACGCCTACGTACCGGAAGTGTTAGAACTGGCAAAACTGATACATAGCGCACGGCAGCCTGACTGAACGCGTTTCTTGTTGCGCCGCCTTCGCTGCGCGGCGTCTTAACGTTGCACCGAGGAATCACACCATGACGACAGAAGGCCTGGGTAACCGCGTGAAACGACTGCTGACCGCCAATGTGCACGCTTTGGTCAGCTCGCTGGAAAGCCGTACGCCGCAAGCTGTGCTGGAGCAGTACCTGCGCGAGTTCGACGAGGTGATCGCGCAGGCGCGGGTCGGGCTCGGCCAGCACGAGGCGGCCAAGCACCAGGCCGCCAAGGCCATCGCGCGGCTCAACAACGAGATCGAGCGGCTCGACGAGCAGGTGACGATTGCGCTCAACCACGGCGACGACGCCGCGGCGCGCGCGGGGACCGAGCGCCAGATCGACCTGGAGGACCAGCTCGGCACGCTCAATGCCAGTTTGCAGGAGGCGGTGGAAAAGTCCGTGGCGACCGAGACCGACCTGCTGGGCCTGCGCGCCAAGCGCGCCGAGATGGAACAGGCGCTGGCCGGGATGGTGGCC
>NZ_JFJV02000220.1:0-9446 GCF_000611145.1 Cupriavidus sp. SK-3
GGCCGGAGACGCGGGCATAGCCGTCGGCCATGTGGCCGGCGCCCTGCTCGTGCACGACGGGGATGAGGCGGATGCCGGCGGGGGCGAAGATGTCCATGGCGTCCATGAAGGCCGACCCCATGATGCCGAACATGTCGGTCACGCCGTTGGCGGCAAGGGTCTCGACGAAGGCTTCCGAGGGGGTCATGGCCTGCGGGCCGGTGGCGGCGGCGCCGTCGGCGGGTTGGGTCTTGAGGGATTCGGGCAAGTGTTCGCTCATGGTGTCGTGTCTCCGGTCTATCGATCTCAAAACGGAACCAAATGTTCCGAAAAGTGTTCGTGAGTCGAAATGTAGGATGTGAGCGCGAGATGGTCAATAGAAGAATTTGATAAACGGAATGCCATGTACCTAAAAACGGTAGTAAATACCCTTTAAAGTGCAGCAAGATCTACCTGGTGGGCCGTGTGGACCCACAGTTGGTCCCCGCTGGCTCTAACCCGGCGAGGGCCGGCTTTCTACCATAGGGCTACACCGCGCTCAGGGCTTGCTTCAACAGCGCCCGGTGCGCGCCGGGCTGACTCTCCGCAGAGAAGAGCGCCGCCAAAACGAGAGGACGCAAAGACGTCCCAACCAGACGGAGACATTGGCATGCTTCATGCTCATCACCTCTTCCTCCTCGAGCAGGCACCGCCCTGGTGCCAGGCTTCCCGTGCCGGCGATCTCCGCCACAGCACACCACACAGTCAATCTTGAGGAGGTTCATCATGCGTTGGATCAAGCAGCTTGCAGCAAGCGTGGTCATGGCGGCGGTCGTCGCCCCGGGCGCCTACGCGCAGACCAAAGAAGTCGTCATCGCCTACCAGGACATGGTGGTGCCGTGGCGCTACGCGCAGGACATGAAGGAAGTCGAGAAGCAGACCGGCTACAAGGTCTCGTTCCGCCAGTTCGGCGGCGGCGGCGACGTGATCCGCGCGATGGCTTCGGGCCAGATCGCGATCGGCGAAGCCGGCACCTCGCCGATTGCCTCGGCGCTGTCGCAGGGGCTGGACGTGGAACTCTTCTGGATCCTCGACGACATCAATGCGGCCGAGGCGATGGTGGCGCGCAACGGCAGCAATATCAACAGCGTGGCCGACCTCAAGGGCAAGCGGGTAGGCGTGCCCTTTGTCTCCACCACGCACTACCACACGCTGGTGGCGCTGGAGCAGGCCAAGATCAATCCCAAGGACGTCAAGATCATGAACATGCGGCCGCCCGAAGTGGCCGCGGCTTGGGAGCGCGGCGACATCGACGCCACCTTTATCTGGGATCCGGTGCTGGCCAAGCTCAAGCAATCGGGCAAGGTGCTGGTGACCTCCGGCAAGATCGCCGCCGAAACCGGCAAGGCGACCTTCGACGGCATGATCGCCAACAAGAAGTTCGCGCGCGAGAACCCCGAGTTCATGGTCAAGTTCGTCAAGATCCTGGCCGCGGCGGATGACAAGTATCGCCAGGACAAGGCCGCATGGACCGCGGAATCGCCCATGGTGAAGGCGGTTGCCAAGGTCTCCGGCGCCAAGGCCGAAGCCGTGCCGGCCAGCATGGCGCTATATGGATTCCCCACGCTGGAGGAGCAAGCCTCGCCCCGCTGGCTGGGCGGCGGCGCGGCCAAGGCGCTGCAATCGGCGGCGCAGTTCCTGAAGGAGCAGGGCACCATCCAGACGGTGCTGCCGGACTACGGTACGGGCGTCAATGCGGAGTGGGTGAAGCGGGCTCTGGCAACCAAGACGCCGGCCTGACTGTCTTGTGCGCCGCGTAGCGGGCGATGTCCGCTACGCGGCCTTGAATGACCTTTTCCGGAAGTTTGCAGCTATGGCCAAACTCGAAATCGACAACCTGAGCGTTAACTACGGCGGCCGTGGCGGCGCCGAAACGCTGGCCCTGTCGCAAGTCAATCTCACTATGGAGCGCGGCGATTTCGTCGTCGCGCTGGGCGCCTCCGGGTGCGGCAAGACGACCTTGCTGTCGTGCATTGCCGGCTTCATGCAACCCTCGGAAGGCGAGATCCGCCTCGACGGAAAAACCGTGCACGGTCCTGGGGCCGAGCGTGGCGTGGTGTTCCAGAAGCATGCATTGATGCCCTGGCTCAATGTGCTGGACAACGTGGCGCTGGGCCTGCGGCTGCGCGGCGTGCCGCGCGCCGAGCGCCTGCGCATCGCGCAGGAAGAGCTGGCGCTGGTCGGCCTGGAGAAGGTGGCGGCCAAGCCCGTCTACCAGCTCTCCGGCGGCATGCAGCAGCGCGTGGGCATTGCCCGCACGCTGGCCAATGATCCGGCTGTGATGCTGATGGACGAACCGCTTGGCGCGCTGGATGCGCTCACGCGCGAAACCATCCAGGCGCTGATCCTGAAGCTGTGGGCGGCGGAACAGAAAATCGTGTTCTTCATCACCCACAGCGTGGAGGAAGCGTTGTTCCTGGCCACCCGCCTGATCGTGATGACGCCTTCGCCGGGACGCATCGCGCATACCTACGAGCTGCCCTTCGCGCGGCGCTTCATTGCCTGCGGCGATGCCCGCGAGGTCAAGTCCGATCCCGAGTTCATCCGGTATCGCGAAGAAATCGTCGACCTGATCCATGCCACGCCCTGAGGAGTCCGACATGACTGCTACCGCCCAACGACTCGAACCCCCTCCCGGTGCGGGCGCCATGCCCGCCAGGCCGGCCGCGCGCCGCATGAAGGCCGTCTCCGGCTACCGCCTGCCAGGCGAAGGCTCAAGCTCGCGCATCTCCACCATCACCGTGGTTTCGCTGCTGGCGCTGTGGTGGATCGCCAGCCACCTGCGCTGGCTGCCGCCACTGTTCCTGCCCACGCCGGAATCCATCATCAATGCGTTTATCGATGCCTGGAACGGCAATGTGCAAGGCGGCCTGCCGCTGACCGAGCATTTCCGCGCCAGCATGGTGCGCGTGTTCGGCGCCTTCGCGCTGGCCACGGTCACGGCGGTGCCGATCGGCGTGATGATGGGCGTGTCGCGCATCGCGCGCGGCGTGTTCGATCCGCCCATCGAGTTCTACCGGCCGCTGCCGCCGCTGGCGTACCTGCCGCTGATCGTGATCTGGTTCGGCATCGATGAAACGTCGAAGATCCTGCTGATCTTCCTGGCCTGCTTCGCGCCGCTGGCGATGTCGGCGCAGGCGGGCGTGCGCTCGGTCACTATCGAGCAGATCAATGCCGCGTACTCGATGGGGGCCAACCGGTGGCAGGTGATCCGCCATGTGGTGATCCCCGCTGCGCTGCCGGACATCCTGACCGGCATGCGCATCGCCATCGGTTTCGGCTGGACCACGCTGGTTGCCGCCGAGATGGTGGCCGCCACGTCGGGCCTCGGCCAGATGGTGCTCAACGCGTCGAACTTCCTGCGCACGGATGTGGTGATCATGGGCATCGGGCTGATCGGCCTGATCGCCTATACCTTCGACCTGCTGATGCGCAAGATGGAGAAGTGGCTGGTGCCCTGGAAGGGGAGGATGTAAAGCCAAAGCCTGTGCAGTGCTAGGCAGTGCTGTGTTGTGCCGGGCGGCGGCAACCGCCGCCCGTTTTCCCGTTTCCCCGCCTAAAACGTGGCGGCCAGTTCCCTGGCCGTTTCCTGCAGGCGCGGCACGAACTCCAGCGAGCGCGACAGCGGCGAGCGTGCCGTGGGCGCATGCACCGCCAGCGCCGCCACCACCTGCCCGCGCTCGTCGCGCACCGGCACCGCCACGCAGGAAATCCCCGCCACGAATTCCTCGTTGTCCACGCCAAGCTGCTTGTGCGCGCTGCGGTCCAGCTCGGCTTCGAGCAGTTCCACATCGGTGATGGTATTGGGCGTAAAGCGCTCCAGCGGCAGCTGCCGTACCAGCGCGGCGCGCTGCTCGCGCGGCAGCAGCGACAGCAGCAGCTTGCCGCTGGCCGAGCAGTGCAGCGGCACGCGCGATCCCGGTTTCAGGTCCAGCCGCAGCGGCCACGGCGCTTCCATGCGGTCCAGGTACAGCACCGAGGTTTCGTGCAGCATGGTCAGGTTGACCGTTTCGCCGATATCGGCCACCAGCCGTGCCAGGATGGCATGGCGCAACTGGCGCGTGCCCGAATGCGTGACGATGGCCACGCCCAGCCGGGACAGGCGCGGCCCGACCGCGTAGGCATTGCGCGCACCGGGCTCGCGGATCACCAGCCCGCCCGCTTCCAGCGCGCCAAGCATGCGGTGCAGCGAGGCCTTGGGTGCTTCGAAACCCTGCATGATTTCCGCCAGCGACAAGGGCCGGTCGGCTGCCACCAGGAATTCCAGCAGCGCGAAGGCGCGCAGCGTGGGCGTGTCGCGGTCCGCCGCCGCGTCGGCTGCGGCGTTCGGGACCGGTGCCGTGGCGGCCGGTTCTTCCAGCCGCAAGGGCGCCGCCGCGCGCGCGGATTTGGTGGATTTTTCCTTGAGTGCCTCGGAGGGCGCTTTTCTTTGTGTCGCTACTGTTGCCGATTTCAATTCGGACTCCGTTCCGGAAAACGAGACAGATTGATTGTATTCCACTTCAGACCTTCGCTTGTGGGCAGCATCAGCCAGCGCGTTTGCCGCCCCCATCGGGGGCCGGCAAGGGCCTAGCGTTCGTCGCAAAGTACTTTTGCCATGCCGCGCGCGGCCTCGCGCAACGTCGGCACCGCCCGCACCAGCGCCTCCAGCGATACCCGGGCCGTGGGCGCGTGACAGGCGATAGCCGCTATCACGGGGCCATCCGGGGCGGCGCTGTCAGCCGTGCCGCCGCCGGCGCGCACGGGTACCGCCACCGCCGTCATGCCGCGGACGAACTCTTCGTTATCCACGCCGATACCCTGGGCGCCGAGGCGGTCCAGTTCCGTGTCGAGCGCGCCGATGTCGGTCAGGGTGCGCGGCGTATAGCCGCGGATTTCCAGGCGCCGCAACGTCTGCTGCCGCTCCGCGCGCGACATGGCCGCCAGGAACAGCTTGCCGCTCGCCGTGCAGTGAAGGGGCACGCGAATGCCCGGTGAGAGTTGCAGGCGCAGGGGCTCATCCGTCTCCACCCGTTCCACATAGAGCACATGGTCGCCGTCCATCGCGGTCAGGTTGCAGGTCTCGCCAAGGCTGGCAACCAGCCGGCCAAGAATGGCGCGGCATTCGCGCAGCATTGGCGGCCCCTTTAGTGTCTGCATCGCAATCGCGGCTGCCCTGGGGCCGGGCATGAAGCCGCGCTCCGCGGGCATCTGCACGACAAAGCCGGCGTTCTCCATGGCGCGCAGCAGGCGCATCAGCGTGGTCTTGGGCATGCGCTGGCGCTGCGCCAGCTGGGCCAGGGTCTGCGGATGCTGGGCGCGCGCGAGGCATTCCAGCACCGTCAGCGCCCGCAGGCTGCGGTCCTCGTCGTCGGCGGCTGGCTTCGTGCTCTCTGCTGCGCTGCGATTTTGAAACGAAAATTGCACATTCTGTTTCATATTCTGTGTCTCCTCACAATTTGCCTTCTTATTCTGTGTTCTCGTTCATAAGATCGGAACAATTCGTTTCAGTATAAGGGCGCCGCCATCAGCGGCAAAGGGCATGTCCGGCCCTGGCGGCAGATAACAAGGAGACAGCGACGATGTCGCAAACCGTTGATTACATCGTGGTGGGAGCCGGTTCGGCCGGTTGCGTACTGGCCAATCGCCTGAGCGAAAACGGCCGGCATGCGGTCTGCCTGCTGGAGGCCGGTCCTCCCGACCGCTATCCGTGGATTCACATCCCCATCGGCTACGGCAAGACCATGTTCCACAAGACGGTCAACTGGGGCTTCTATACCGACCCCGATCCCAATATGCTCGACCGCCGCATCTACTGGCCGCGCGGGCGCACCCTGGGAGGATGCAGCGCCATCAACGGCCTGATCTACGTGCGCGGCCAGCGGCAGGACTACGATCACTGGGCCGCGCTGGGCAATCCCGGGTGGGGCTGGGATGAATGCCTGCCTTACTTCCGCAAGCTGGAGAACAACGACCTCGGCGAAGGGCCCACCCACGGCACGGCCGGGCCGCTCAATGCCACTTCCATCGACAGCCGCCATCCGCTGGTGGATGCCTTCATCGAGGCAGGCCAGCGGCTGGGCGTGCCTTACCGCGAGGACTTCAACACCGGCGAGCAGGAAGGCGCCGGCTACTATCAGCTGACCACGCGCAAGGGCTGGCGCTGTTCCACGGCGGTCGCCTACCTGCGCCCGGCGCGGGGGCGGCCGAACCTGCGCATCGAGACCGACGCGCATGCCACCGCGATCCTGTTCGAGGGGCGGCGCGCCATCGGCGTGCGCTACATGCAAGGCGGCAGGTCATGCACCGTGCTGGCGCGGCGCGAGGTGCTGCTCTGCGCCGGCGCGCTGCAATCGCCGCAGCTGCTGCAACTGTCGGGTGTGGGCCCTGCGCCGCTGCTGCAATCGCTGGGGGTGCAGGTGGTGCACGCCTTGCCCGGTGTCGGGGAAAACCTGCAGGATCACCTCCAGGTCCGCCTTATCTACGAAGTCTCCAAGCCGATCACCACCAACGACCAGTTGCGCACCTTGTCCGGCAAGGCGCGCATGGGGCTGGAATGGCTGCTGTTCCGCAAGGGGCCGCTGGCGATCGGCATCAACCAGGGCGCCATGTTCTGCCGTGCCCTGCCGGACGAAAGCGCTACGCCGGATACGCAGTTCCATTTCTCCACGTTGTCCGCGGATATGGCGGGCGGCAATGTCCACCCGTTCTCCGGCTGCACGTATTCGGTTTGCCAGCTGCGGCCGGAATCGCGGGGATCGGTGCGCATCAGGTCGACCGATCCCTTCGAGCCGCCGTCCATGCAGCCGAACTATCTCTCGACCGAACTGGACCAGCGCAGCGCGGTGGCGGCGGTGAAGTTCGCGCGCAGCGTGGCCCAGGCCGAACCCATGCGCGGGCTGATGAAGCGCGAGTTCCGGCCCGGCGATGCGGTGCGCTCGGACGACGAGATCCTGCATTTTTGCCGCCAGTACGGCGCCACCATCTTCCATCCGTCCGGCACGGCCCGCATGGGGCCCGCCCGCGACGCGCTGGCGGTGGTCGATGCCCGCCTGCGCGTGCATGGCGTGGCGGGCCTGCGCGTGGTGGATTGCTCGATCATGCCGACGCTGGTGTCGGGTAACACCAATGTCCCGGTGGTGATGGTGGCCGAACGCGCCGCCGATTTCATCCTGGAAGACGCGCGGCGGGAGGTACCGGTCGGCGCGGCGGCATGATGCCCCGGTAAAGGAGGAAGGTCCCGCTGTTTTTCTGCAAGCCCCGGCGCTCAACAATCACATCATTCCAGCGGGCGCCGCTTACCTGTGTGAGGAGACAAAGATGGCAAGCCCCAATGAAAAGGCGATTCGCAAGGTCGTGATGGCGTCGGTGATCGGCGCCACCATCGAGTGGTATGACTTTTTCCTCTATGGCGTGGTCGCCGGCATTGTGTTCAACAAGCTGTACTTCCCGGCCGGCGATCCGCTGGTGGCAACCATGCTGGCCTACACGACCTTCGCGGTCGGGTTCCTGACGCGGCCGCTTGGCGGCGTGATCTTCGGCCACTTCGGCGACCGCATCGGCCGCAAGAGCATGCTGGTGATGACGCTGATGATCATGGGTGTGTCCACGTTCCTGATCGGGCTCGTGCCGACCTACGACAGCATCGGCTTGTGGGCACCCGTGCTGCTGTTGCTGCTGCGCGTCTTCCAGGGGATCGGGCTGGGCGGGGAATGGGGCGGGGCGGTGCTGATGGCCTATGAGTATGCGCCGGCGCACCGCAAGGGCTTCTACGCCTCCCTGCCACAGATCGGCCTGGCGATCGGCTTGTGCCTGGCATCGGGCGTGGTCGCCTTGCTTTCGCTGCTGCTGACCGACGCCCAGTTCCTCGCCTGGGGCTGGCGTGTCGCCTTTATCGTCTCGGCGGCAATGGTCTTCGTCGGCATGTATATCCGCCTGAACGTCAAGGAAACGCCGGAGTTCGCCGCGGTCAAGCGGCAGAACGCCGAGACGCAGATTCCTTTCGTCGACATGATGCGGCGTTATCCGGGCAATATCCTCAAGGGCATGGGCGCGCGGTATATCGACGGCGTGTTCTTCAATATCTTCGGCGTATTCTCGATCACCTACCTGACGCAGACCATCAACATCTCGCGTACCCAGGCCCTGGTCGGCGTGATGGCGTCCGCGGTGGTGATGTGTTTCTTCATCCCGTTCTTCGGCGGCCTGTCGGATCGCATCGGGCGCACGCGTGTCTACTTCTGGGGCTCGCTGATCACCGCCTTCTCGTCGTTCCCGGCCTTCTGGCTGATGCTCAACGGTGGGCAGAACGTGATGCTGCTCTGGCTGGCCATCGTGGTGCCCTTCGGTATCTTCTACGCGGCCGTGTACGGGCCGGAGGCCGCTCTGTTCTGCGAGCTGTTCGACGCCAGGGTGCGCTACACCGGCATCTCCTTCGTGTACCAGTTCTCGGGCATCTTTGCCTCCGGCATCACACCCATCGTTGCCACCGCCTTGCTCAAGAGCGGCGGCGGAGCGCCGTGGCAGATCTGCGCCTATGTGGTCTTCGCCGGTGTGGTGTCGGCCCTGTGCGCCGCGTTGATCGGGCGGCAGATGCGCCGGGTGTCCACGATCAGCGCGCCAACTGCAGCGTGACGATGCCCGCCACCACCAGCGCTGTCGCTACCAGGCGGCGCTTGTCGAACGGCTCGCGCAGCAGGAAATGCCCGAGCAGCGCCGCAAAGACCACGCTGGATTCGCGCAGCGCCGCCAGCTTGGTCACTGGCGCCATCGTCATGGCCCAGAGCATCAGCGCGTAGGAACCCACGCGGTTGATGCCGCCGATCCAGGCGCGTTTCCATTCCTGGCGGAACAGGGTCAGCAGCGTTCGCCCGCGCTGGCTGAAGGCAAAGCCGGGCATGAAGATATGCGACAGCAACTGCAGCCAGGCGATATAGGAGAAGACGTCTCCATATCGCTTGACCGCGGTGCCGTCGATCACGGTGCCGCCGGCCAGGCAGGCGCCCGCCAGCAGCGCGAAGGCCATCAGGTCGGGGGACTGGCTGCGCCAGCGTACCAGGCTGACCAGGCCGATGCAGATCAGGGCGATGCCGGCATAGCCGCCGGGGCCGAGCCGCTCGGCGCCGGTCAGCAGGAGGATCATGGCGACCATCAACGGGGCGGAGCCGCGCATCAGGGGGTAGGCCTGGCTGAAGTCGCCGCGGTTATAGGCGGCGACCAGCGATAGTTTGTAGCCGACTTCGAGTGTGACGGTGGCGAGGAGGAAGGGCCATACCTGGGGGGCTGGTAGCGGTACCAGGAATACCATTGGCAATGCCACCAGGAAGCAGAAGCTGTCGATCAGCGCCATCGATGATAGCCGGTCGCCGCCGATTTTGACGATGGCGTTCCAGGAGGCGTGCATGATGGCTGAGAGCATGACGGCTAGGAAGGGGGTGGCGGGGGAGTCG
>NZ_JFJV02000221.1:0-18993 GCF_000611145.1 Cupriavidus sp. SK-3
CCGGCGCGGCGGGTGCCTCCGGCGCCCATGCCGAAGGACGGCGCCACCGCGATGGCGCAAGCGCCCCGGCTCCCGGCGGCGATGGCGCCCCGGCTGGCGCGGCGCCCCAGCGGCCGCAGTAAGGACTCAGCATGAACCCCTCACGCCTCTTCATCGAGCGGCCGGTCGCCACCGCGTTGCTGATGGTCGCCATCCTGCTGTCCGGGCTGGTGGCCTTCAGGCTGCTGCCGCTATCGGCGCTGCCGGAGGTCGATTACCCGACCATCCAGGTCACCACGCTCTACCCGGGCGCCAGCCCGGACGTGATGACGTCGTCGATCACGGCCCCGCTGGAGCGCCAGTTCGGCCAGATGCCGGGCCTCAAGCAGATGTCGTCGTCGTCCTCGGGCGGCGCCTCGGTGATCACGCTGCAGTTCGAGCTGACGCTGTCGCTGGACGTGGCCGAGCAGGAGGTGCAGGCCGCCATCAACGCCGGCGGCAACCTGCTGCCGGCGGACCTGCCGATGCCGCCGGTCTACAGCAAGGTCAACCCGGCCGATGCGCCGATCATGACGCTGGCCATGACGTCCGACACCATGCCGCTGCCCAAGCTGCAGGACATGGTGGATACGCGCGTGGCGCAGAAGATTTCGCAGTTGCAGGGAGTGGGGCTGGTCAGCATCAGCGGCGGGCAGCGCCCGGCGGTGCGTATCCAGGCCAACCCGACCGCGCTGGCCGCGCTCGGCATGTCGATCGACGACCTGCGCACGGCCATCGGCAGCGCCAACGTCAACGGCGCCAAGGGCAGTTTCGACGGCCCGGCGCGCGCCTCCACCATCGATGCCAACGACCAGCTCAAGTCCGCCGACGAGTACCGCCAGATCATCGTGGGCTACCAGAACGGCGCGCCGATCCGCATCACCGACGTGGCCAATATCATCGACGGCCCCGAGAACAGCCGGCTGGCCGCCTGGGCCAACGACAAGCCGGCCATCGTGCTGAGCATCCAGCGCCAGCCCGGCGCCAATGTGATCGAGGTGGTTGACCGCATCAAGGGCCTGCTGCCGCAATTGCAGAGCTCGCTGCCGGCCTCGGTCAAGGTGCAGTTGCTGACCGACCGCACCACCACCATCCGCGCCTCGGTGCGCGACGTGGAGTTCGAACTGCTGCTGGCGGTCGCGCTGGTGGTGATGGTGATCTTCGTCTTCCTGCGCAACGTGCCGGCTACCATCATTCCCGGCGTGGCGGTGCCGCTGTCGCTGGTGGGCACCTTCGGGGTGATGTACCTGGCGGGCTTCTCGATCAACAACCTGACGCTGATGGCGCTGACCATCGCCACCGGCTTCGTGGTGGACGATGCGATCGTGATGATCGAGAACATCATGCGCTACATCGAGAAGGGCGATTCGCCCATGGAGGCGGCGCTCAAGGGTTCCAGGCAGATCGGCTTCACCATCATCTCGCTGACCTTCTCGCTGGTGGCCGTGCTGATCCCGCTGCTGTTCATGGGCGACGTGGTGGGGCGGCTGTTCCGCGAATTCGCCATCACGCTGGCGGTATCGATCCTGATCTCGGCGGTGGTCTCGCTGACGCTCACGCCGATGATGTGCGCGCGCCTGCTGCACCACGTGCCGGAAGAGAAACTCTCGCGCTTCCACCGTACCACCGGCCGCTTCTTCGACAATGTGATCGACCGCTACGGCCGTGCGCTGGAATGGGTGCTGGACCGCCAGAAGCTCACGCTGCTGGTCGCCGTCGGCACGCTGGTGCTGACCGTGCTGCTGTACATGCTGGTGCCCAAGGGCTTTTTCCCGGTGCAGGACACCGGCGTGATCCAGGGCATTACCGAGGCTTCCCAGACGACTTCCTTCCCCGCCATGGCGCTGAAGCAGCAGGCGGTGGCCAAGGTGGTGCTGGAAGATCCCGCGGTGGAAAGCCTGTCCTCCTTCATCGGCGTGGACGGCACCAACACCACGCTCAACGCCGGGCGCCTGCTGATCAACCTGAAGCCCAAGGACCAGCGCAGCGATTCCATCGAGGACGTGACGCGCCGGCTGCAGGCCGCGGTCGACAAGCTCGGTGGCGTCTCGCTCTACACCCAGCCGGTGCAGGACCTGACCATCGAGGACCGCGTGTCCCGCACCCAGTACCAGTTCACCGTGCAGGACCCGGACCCCGTCACGCTGGCCACCTGGGTGCCCAGGCTGGTGGAGCGCCTGAAACAGGAGCCCGAGCTGCGCGACGTGGCCAGCGACCAGCAGAACAACGGCCTGCGCGCCTATGTGGATATCGACCGCGACGCCGCGGCGCGCTTCGGCATCACCACGGCGGTGATCGACAGCGCGCTGTACAGCGCATTCGGCCAGCGGCTGGTGTCGACCATCTTCACCCAGTCGAGCCAGTACCGCGTGGTGCTGGAAGCCATGCCCGAGTTCCGCACCGATCCGCGGTCGCTGGCAGAGCTGCGCCTGCCCTCGTCCTCGGGCGGGCAAGTGCCGCTTGGCGCATTCGCGCGCATCAGCGAGCGCACCGGCCCGCTGGTGATCAACCATCAGGGCCAGTTCCCCTCCGCCACCATCTCGTTCAACCTGTCCCCCGGCGAATCGCTCGGCGCGGCGGTGGACAAGATCACCAGGGTGGAGCAGGAAATCGGCCTGCCGATCTCCATGCAGACCGAATTCCAGGGCGCGGCGCTGGCATTCCGCGCCTCGCTGTCCAACACGCTGTGGCTGATCCTGGCGGCGGTGATCACGATGTACATCGTGCTGGGCGTGCTCTACGAGAGCACCATCCATCCGGTGACCATCCTCTCCACCCTGCCGTCAGCCGGCGTGGGTGCGCTGCTGGCGCTGCTGGTCTCGGGCCAGGACCTGGGCATCATCGCGATCATCGGCATCATCCTGCTGATCGGTATCGTCAAGAAGAACGCCATCATGATGATCGACTTCGCGCTGGAAGCGGAGCGCGAGGGTGGCATGAAGCCGCGCGAGGCGATCTTCCAGGCCTGCCTGCTGCGTTTCCGCCCGATCCTGATGACCACCATGGCGGCATTGCTGGCCGCGCTGCCGCTGATGCTCGGCACCGGCATCGGGTCCGAGCTGCGCCGGCCGCTGGGCATCACCATGGTGGGCGGCCTGCTGGTCAGCCAGGTGCTGACGCTGTTCACCACGCCGGTGATCTACCTGGCATTCGACAGCCTGGCCATGCGCCTCAAGGACTGGCGCCGGCGCCGTTATGGCGACACCGGCGATGGCGACCAGACCGGCGGCCCCGCCCCCGAGCCGAGGCCGTGATGAACCTGTCGGCTACCTTTATCCATCGGCCGGTCGCCACCGCGCTGCTGACCATCGGCATCCTGCTGGCGGGGCTGGCGGCGCTGCGGCTGCTGCCGGTGTCGCCGCTGCCGCAGGTGGACTTCCCCACCATCTCGGTGTCCGCCTCGCTGCCCGGCGCCAGTCCCGAGACCATGGCCGCCACCGTGGCCACGCCGCTGGAGCGCGCGCTGGGCGCCATCGCCGGCGTTACCGAGATCACCTCCAGCAGTTCGCTGGGCTCGACCCGCGTCACGCTGCAGTTCGAGCTGTCGCGCAACATCGACGGCGCCGCGCGCGACGTGCAGGCTGCCATCAATGCCTCGCGCGCCACGTTGCCCACCAGCCTGCCGAGCAACCCGACCTACCGCAAGGTCAACCCGGCCGACGCGCCGATCATGATCATCGCGCTGACCTCGCCCACCATGACGCGCGGCCAGCTCTACGATGCGGCCTCGACCATCCTGGCGCAGAAGATGTCGCAGATCGAGGGCGTCGGGCAAGTCACCATCGGCGGCTCTTCGCTGCCGGCGGTACGGGTGGAGCTCAACCCCACCGCGCTCAACAAGTACGGCATCTCGCTGGAGGACGTGCGCAACACCATCAGCGCCACCAACGCCAACCGTCCGCTCGGCTCGCTGGAAAACGCCACCACCAACTGGCAGGTCTACGCCAACGACCAGGCCATGAAGGCGGCAGACTATATGCCGCTGATCGTGCGCTACGCCACGCCGGGCACGTTTTCCTCGGCCTCGGCAGGCGCGCTGATCGCCAGCACCGCCAACGCCACCGCGGGCGGCGGGGTCAGCACCAAGACCGTCAACGGCGTCACCACCACCACGCTGACCACCAGCAGCGGCACCACCACCATCAGCACCGGCGCCACCGGCGGCAACGCCAGCAGCGGCGGCCCGAACGCCTTCGCCGTGCCGGTGCGGCTGTCGGACGTGGCCAGGGTGACCGACTCGGTGCAGGACGTGCGCAACGCAGGCTCCGCCAACGGCCAGCCCTCGGTGCTGCTGGTGCTCAACCGCTCGCCCGGCGCCAACATCATCGAGACCGTGGACCGGGTCAACGAGGTGCTGCCGTCTCTGCAGCAGATGATCCCGTCCGCCATCAAGATGGAAGTGATGATGGACCGCACCCCCACCATCCGCGGTTCGCTGCGCGAGGTGGAGCACACGCTGATGATCTCGGTGGCGCTGGTGATCATGGTGGTGTTCCTGTTCCTGCGCAATGCGCGCGCCACGCTGATTCCCAGCGTGGCGGTGCCGGTGTCGCTGATCGGCACCTTCTCGGTGATGTACCTGGCCGGCTTCTCGCTCAACAACCTGTCGCTGATGGCGCTGACCATCGCCACCGGCTTCGTGGTCGATGACGCCATCGTGGTGCTGGAGAATATCTCGCGGCATATCGAGGAGGGCATGAAGCCGCTCGAAGCCGCGCTCAGGGGGTCGCGCGAGGTGGGCTTCACCGTGCTGTCGATGAGCCTGTCGCTGATCGCGGTGTTTATCCCGCTGCTGATGATGGGCGGCATCGTCGGACGCCTGTTCCAGGAGTTCGCCATCACCTTGTCGGTGGCGATCCTGGTATCGCTGGTGGTATCGCTGACCGCCACGCCGATGATGTGCGCGCGCCTGCTCAAGCCGGTGAAGCCGGAACAGCAGGGCCGCTTCTACCGCGCCAGCGAACGCGTGTTCACCTGGATGCACGACCTGTACGCGCGCACCCTGGCCGTGTCGCTGCGCCACAGCGTGCTGGTGTGGCTGGTGTTGCTGGCCACCATCGGCCTCAATGTCTGGCTCTACACGATCGTGCCCAAGGGATTCTTCCCGCAGCAGGACACCGGGCGCCTGATCGGCTTTATCCGCGCCGACCAGGCCACTTCGTTCCAGGCCATGCGGCCCAAGCTCGATAACTTCATCAAGATCGTGCAGTCCGACCCGGCGGTGGTCAACGTGACGGGCTTCACCGGCGGTTCGCAGCGCAATACCGGCCAGATGTTCGTTACGCTCAAGCCGATTTCAGAGCGCGATTCGGCCGACGCCATCGTCGCCCGGCTGCGCGTCAAGCTGGCCAAGGAGCCCGGCGCCAGCCTGTTCCTGACCTCGGTGCAGGACATCCGCATCGGCGGCCGGCAAAGCAGTTCGGCTTACCAGTTCACGCTGCAGTCGGACGATCTCGACGTGCTGCGCGAGTGGGAGCCCAAGGTGCGCGCGGCCATCTCCAACCTCAAGGGGCTGGAGGATGTCGATACCGACACCAACGACAAGGGCCTGCAGACCTCGGTCATCATCGACCGCGACACCGCGTCGAAGCTCGGCGTCACCGCCCAGCAGATCGACGCCGTGCTCAACGACGCTTTCGGCCAGCGGCTGGTGTCCACCATCTACCACCCGCTCAACCAGTACCGGGTGGTAATGGAACTCAGCCCCGAGTACCTGCAGGGCCCGCATGCGCTCAACGATATCTACGTGGTCACCGGCGGCGGCAAGCGGGTGCCGCTGTCAGCCTTCGCGCGGTTCGCGCCCACCAGCACGCCGCTGGGCGTCAACCACCAGGGCCAGTTCGCCGCCTCCACCATTTCCTTCAACCTTGCCGAGGGCGTCTCGCTGTCGCAGGCGACCGACATGGTCAAGAGGGAGATGGCGCGCATCGGCGTGCCGGAGACGCTGCAGGCCAACTTCCAGGGCAGCGCCAAGGCCTTCCAGGACTCGCTCAAGAGCCAGCCGCTGCTGATCCTGGCCGCGCTGATCACCATCTACATCGTGCTCGGCATGCTGTACGAGAGCTATGTGCATCCGCTCACCATCCTGTCCACCCTGCCATCGGCGGGCGTCGGCGCGCTGCTGGCGCTGCTGGCCTCGGGCACGGACTTCAGCATCATCGCGCTGATCGGCGTGATCCTGCTGATCGGCATCGTCAAGAAGAACGCCATCATGATGATCGACTTCGCCATCGATGCCGAGCGGCGCGAGGGCCTGTCGCCGCGCGATGCCATCTACCGCGCCTGCCTGCTGCGCTTCCGCCCCATCCTGATGACCACGATGGCGGCCTTGCTGGGCGCCATACCGCTGGCGATCGGCCGCGGCGACGGCGCCGAACTGCGCGCGCCGCTGGGCATCTCCATCGTCGGCGGGCTGGTGGTCAGCCAGTTGCTCACGCTGTACACGACGCCCGTGGTCTACCTGACGCTGGACCGCTGGCGCCTGAAGGTGAAAGCCTGGCGCCAGCGCCGTTCGGCCATGCCTCCAGCCACGGCCAGCCTCGAACCCTGAATGCGATCCATGAACGCTTTTCTCCGCCTCCCTACCCTTTCCTTCCCGGCGACCGCGATGACGGTGGCATGCGCCCTGCTGCTGGCCGGCTGCGCCGTGGGGCCCGACTACCAGCGGCCCGATGCGCCGTCCACGCCGGCCTTCAAGGAGGCACCGGCCGACGCCTCGCAGTGGGGCGAGTGGAAGCCGGCCGAACCGCAGGACACCAGCGAGCGCAGCAACTGGTGGGCGGTGTTCGCCGATCCGGAGCTCGACAAGCTGATGGCGCAGGTGCAGGTCTCCAACCAGAACATCAAGGCATCCGAGGCGCAGTACCGGCAAGCGCTGGCGGCGCTGCAATCGGCGCGCGCGGGCTACTTCCCGACCGTGAACGCATCGGCCGGGCTCGACCGCACGCGCGGCAGCAACGGCCAGGTCGCCAACGGGCAGAGGGCCACGCTGTCGGCCAGCTGGGAAATCGATGTGTGGGGCCGCGTGCGCAGGCAGGTGGAAAGCAGCGAAGCCAGCGCGCAGGCCAGCCAGTCCGACCTGGCTTCGACATTGCTGTCGACCCAGTCCACGCTGGCGCAGAGCTATTTCCTGCTGCGCATCACCGACCAGCAGAAGGCCTTGCTGGACCGCACGGTGACCGACTACGAGAAATCGCTGCAACTGGTACGCAACCAGTACGCAGCCGGCACCGCCCAGCGCTCCGACGTGCTGCAATCCGAGACCCAGCTCAAGAGCGCGCAGGCTCAGCAGATCGATATCCAGATCACGCGCGCGCAGCTGGAGCACGCCATCGCCGTCCTGACAGGCAAGCCGCCGGCGGACCTCGCCATCACGCCGCAGGACTACGCCGCCGCCGTGCCGCGCGTGCCCATCGCGGTGCCGTCGGTGCTGCTGGAACGCCGGCCCGATATCGGCGCGGCCGAGCGCCGCATGGCCGCGGCCAATGCGCAGATCGGGGTGGCCCAGGCGGCTTATTACCCGACGCTGACGCTATCCGCCACCGGCGGTCTTTCCGCCAGCACGCTGGCGCGCTGGCTGGCGTTGCCGGACCGCGTGTGGTCGATCGGCCCCGCACTGGCCGGCACACTGTTCGACGGCGGCCTGCGCAGCGCCGCCAAGGCGCAGGCGGTTGCCGCCTACGACCAGAGCGTGGCCGACTACCGCCAGACGGTGCTCTCCGCCTTCCAGGAGGTCGAGGACGGCCTCGCGGCCGCGCGCCTGCTGGAGCAGGAATCCGTGGTGCAGAACGACGCGCTGCGTTCGGCGCGCGACGCGCTGGCCCTGGTCAACAACCGCTACCGCGCCGGCACCGCCAGCCTGCTGGACGTGCTGACGGCGCAGACCACCGCCTACACGGCGGAGCGCACCGCGCTGACCATCGTAGGCCGCCAGTACACGACCAGCGCGGTGCTGATCAAGGCACTGGGCGGCGGATGGCATATCGAGACGGACAATGCGTCGAACGCGGCGCCGGCTGCGCCAGGTACCGCGCCAGCCGCACCGGCCCCTGGCGGAATGCCACCGCCCGCCGGAACGCAAGGCGCCGCGCCGGTACCGGCAACCGCACCGGTGCGCTCCGCCGCCAGCGTGTCCGCGCGGCGGTAGCCATCGCTGGCATCCGGTGGCGTCCGGTGGCGCTCCGCCGCCCTATGCCGGCGGAAAACGCACCCGCACCAGCAGGCCATTGCCGCCCTCGCCCTCCTGCAGCGCCAGCGTAGCGCCGTGCGCGGCGGCAATGTCGCGCACGATGGTGAGACCGAGCCCGGAGCCGCCCGGGTTCGCCTCCCCCGCGACTCTCAAGCCGGCGGCGTTGCCGCGATAGAACGGCTCCAGTACCGCCGCGCGTTCCTGCAGCGGAATGCCGGGGCCATTGTCTTCCACCTCCAGCACCACCGCTTCGCCAGCGCGATGGACGCGCGCCGTGACGACGCCGTCCGATGGCGTGTAGCGCAGCGCGTTGTCGACCAGGTTGGTGACCAGTTCGTGCAGCAGGTCGGTGCCAAGCACCGGCAGCGCGCCCTCGCCCTCGAAACCCAGGTCAATGCGCCGCGCGCGGGCCGCGGGCGTGAGTTCGAGGCAGACCTCCCTCACCAGCGCCGCCAGGTCCAGCACACGCGGTGTCTCCGCGCCGCCGTGCGCGGCGCGCGCCATCGACAGCAGGCGGTCGGCCAGCGCGGCCATGCGCGCGGTGCTGTCGGCCAGACCCTGCGCGATGCGGCGCTGCTCGGCGGGATCGTGCTCACGCGCCGCCAGTTGCGCCTGCGTATGCAGCACCGCGAGCGGCGTGCGCAACTGATGCGCCGCGTCGGCAATAAAGCGGCGCTGCGCGGCCAGCACCTGTTCCAGCCGCGCCATATAGCCGTTCATCGCCTCCACCAGCGGCGCCGTTTCGCGCGGCGCGCTATCGAGAGGCAGCGGCGTGGTGGCGCCGGGCTGGCGCTGCGCCACCTCGGCGCGCAGCGCATCGAGCGGCGCCAGCGCGCGCCGCGTGAACAGCCAGATCACGAGCACCACCGCCAGCACCAGCATCAACTGGCCCCACAGCACATCGAACAGGATGTTGCGCGTCAGCGCCTGGCGCGAGTCGAGGGTCTCGCCAACTTCGATCAGCGCCATGCCGCCATGCGTGCCGCTCGCGTCCATCACCGGCTGGCGCAGCGCGGCGATGCGGATCGGCTGGCCGCGGTAAGTGCGGTCGTAGAAACTCACCAGCGCGGGATAGAGCTTGGTGCGGGGCTGGCTGGCATCGAACGGCGGCAGGTCGTCGTAGCCGGAGACGAACTCGCCATCCACCCCGCTCACGCGATAGAACATGGTGGCGTTCATGCCCACCTCGAAGGTATCGAGCGAGATATAGGGCACGTCCACGCGCACGCCTTCGGGTGTGAGCGTGATGCGCTCGGAGATATTGCGCGCGGAGGCCAGCAGCGTGCGGTCGTAGGCCAGGTCGGCTGACGCCAGCGCATTCGAATACGCCACCACGCCGTACACCGCCTGCAGCACCAGCATGGGCGGTATCAGCCACCACAGCAGGCGCGCACGCAGGCTGGCGGGACGCCTGCGCGGCTCAGCCAACGCTGGGCTCCAGCACGTAGCCCAGCCCGCGCAAGGTCACGATGGCCGCGCCGGAGCCTTCGAGCTTGCGGCGCAGGCGATGCACATAGACCTCGATCACATCGGGCTGGGTCTCGTCGGCCAGCGTGAAGATGCTGGCGTAGATCCGGTCCTTGCTGACGGTCTTGCCGGGCGGCGTCATCAGGATCTCCAGCACCGCATGCTCGCGCGGCGTCAGCGCGAGCGGCACGCCGCCCACCTGGAAATGGCGCGACACCGTATCGAAGCTCAGGCCGCCGCAAACCACCAGCGGCGCCTCGGTCTGGCGCGCGCGGCGCAGCAGCGCCTTCACGCGCGCCTCGAACTCGGCGAGATCGAAGGGCTTGGCCATGTAGTCGTCGGCGCCCAGGTCCAGGCCCCTGACCCGGTCGCCCACTTCGCCGCGCGCGGTCAGGATCATCACCGGCACGCGGCAACCGCGGCCGCGCAGGCGGGCGAGCAGGTCGAGGCCGTCGCGGTCTGGCAGCGTGAGGTCCAGCAGCACCAGCGCGTAGTCGCTGCCGGCACCGGTGCCGCCCGCGTGCGTGCTGAACAGCAGGGATTCGGCGCTGACCGCGTCGGCGGCGCGCTCCACGGTGAAATGCAAGGCGCGCAGCGCCTGCATCACCCAGGTGGCCAGTTCGTCGTGGTCTTCGACCAGCAGTACTCTCATGGAAGGTTCTTCTCCTGCGCTTGCGCGCACTCCGTTATGCCTGATTTTCTCACCGGCAGCCAACGGATTTGCCCGGGATTTCCCGGTAAGCTGTCTGCCGCGTTGTCGTTCTGTCCCGTCGTCCGGCCCCATCCAAGGAGAATCCATGAGCAACGTCCCGGCCGCCCTGCGTCTCGCCTGCGCCGCGCTCGCCCTGGCGGCGGTTTGCGCGCATGCGTCCCCCGCGCCGGAGTGCATCGTGCCCGCCAAGCCCGGCGGCGGCTTCGATCTGACCTGCAAGCTGGCGCAGCGAGCCCTGCTGGAAGCCGGACTGACCGGGCAACCGATGCGGCTGGTCTACGTGCCGGGTGGCATCGGCGCCGTGGCCTACAACAGCATCGTGGCGCAGCGCCCCGCCGAGCCCGATACCATCGTCGCCTTCTCCGGCGGCTCGCTGCTGGCGCTGGCCGAAGGCAAGTTCGGCAAGTATGGCGTGGCCGACGTGCGCTGGGTCGGCGCGCTCGGCACCGACTACGGCATGATCGCGGTGCGCGCCGATTCGCCTTACAAGACCTTGAAGGATCTGGTGGCTGCGCTCAAGTCGGATCCCGACCAGGTGCTGTTTGGCGCCGGCGGCACCATCGGCAACCAGGACTGGATGAAGGCCGCGCTGGTCGCCAGGCAAGCCGGGGTTGGCTACAAGCGCATGCGCTTCGTGGGCTTCGAAGGTGGCGGCGAGGCCTTCACGGCATTGCTGGGCGGACATGTGCAGGCGGTGTCGGGCGACGTCTCCGAAGCCGCGATGCAACTCGGCGCCGGCGGGATCCGCATCCTCGCCGTGCTGGCCGAGCGGCGCCTGCCGGGCAGGCTTGCCAGCGTGCCGACGGCACGCGAGCAAGGCTACGACATCACCTGGCCCATCCTGCGCGGCTTCTACATGGGCCCGAAAGTCGCGCAGGCCGACTACCAGCGCTGGGCGGGCCGCTTCGAGCGCCTGCAGGCAAGCCCGGCGTTCGTCCGGCTGCGCGCGGAGCAAGGCTTGTTCCCCGCCGATCTGGGCGGCGCGGCGTCGCTCGACGCCTATGTGAAGGACACCGTGCGACGCTACGGCACGCTAGCGAAGGAGTTCGGCCTGGTCCGCTAGGCGGCGACGTGCGCGAGCGTCCGGGGTAGCAGCCCTATGCCGGCCGCTTCTCCGGGCGCGGCAGCGGCTGCTTGCTCACCCGCTCCTTGAGCCACGTAGCGGCCTTGCCGAGCGGCCGCTGCTTGTGCCACACCAGCTCCATCGCCACCGGCCAGTCCTGGTCGTCGAACTCCAGCACCGGCGACACCAGTTGCGCCGCGGCCGGCGAATTGGCCGCCACGTGCCAGGGCACGAAGGCCCAGCCCAGCCGGCGCTTGACCAGCTCGACGATGACCCACTGGCTCTCCACCCACCAGACTTCGGCGGCCACGCGCAGCCGCATTTTTTCCTCGCTATCGCTGCGGGTCGCCACCATCAGTTGCCGGTAGCGTTTCAGTTCCTCCCAGCCCACGCGCTGGTCCGCGAGCGGATGGTCGGGCGCACAGATGATCTGCATCGGCACCCAGCCAAGCGCACGGAAGCCCAGCTCCGGCGGCAACACCTCCTGGCGCCACATCAGGCCCAGGTCGGCGGAACCGGCCAGCACCAGCCGGCTGACATCCTCCATCAAGGGAAACAGCAATTCCAGTTCCACCGCCGGGAAGCGCGCCGAGAACTCTTCGAGCAGCACGCCCAGGGTTTCCTCCGGATACAGCTCATCCACCGCCAGCACCAGGCGGCTCTCGACGCCTTCGCCCAGGCTCTTGGCCACACCGCGGAAATGCTCGCAACGCTCCAGGATCACCCGCGCCTCGGCCAGCAGGCGTTCGCCCGCGGCGGTCAGGGTCGGATAGCGACCGGCACGGTCGAACAACTGATTGCCGAGATCGATTTCCAGGTTGGCCACGGCCGCGCTCACCACCGACTGGGCTTTGCCCAGGCGGCGCGCGGCGGCAGAAAAAGAACCGCATTCGGCGGCGGCCGCGAAGGCCTGCAATTGTTCCAGGGACAGGCTCATGGGATTCCTGATAGAGCGATGCCGTCATATCCATCGTTTTTAGCGATGGATACCAACTTGGCTATCCCACGATTATAGATAGAATGACCTCCATTGACGCCAGACAGGAAGTATCATGCGCAGCACCAAGGACAGAATCCGCCACACCATCGGCTTTGAACTGATTGGCCTGCTGATCTTCGCGCCGGTGGGCAGCTGGCTATTTGGCTTCGCCCTGCACCAGATGGGCCTCATCGCGGTGGTGGCATCGGTGATCGCCGCCGGCTGGAATTATCTGTACAACCTGCTCTTCGACAAGGCCATGCTCCGGTTCACCGGACAGTTGCGCAAGCCGGTGGCCGTGCGCGTGCTGCATGCCATCCTGTTCGAACTGGGCCTGCTGGTGGTGTTCCTGCCCATGGTGGCGTGGTACCTGGACATGAGCCTGTTCGATGCCTTCATCATGGATATCGCGGTGGCGGCGTTCTACGTGGTCTATGCCTTCATCTACAACTGGGCCTATGACGCAGTGTTCCCCGTTGGAGCCGGCGCCCGGACCAGGACGAAGACGAAGGCAGTCGGGGAGTCCGCCTGAGCGGCGCCCCTCCGAATGCAAAAAAGCGGATGCCACCGGCATCCGCTTTTTTGTTGCAACGGCCTGGATCGTACACCGGCCGGCTGCTATTCGTGCTTACCTCCGGTCGGGGGTCGCCACATTACCGACCACGCCACCCAGGGCCGCGCCACCGATGGTGGCAGCCGGTCCGCCAATCAGGGCTGCACCCGCGACGCCGCCGACGCCTGCGCCAATCGCCGTATTGCGCTGCTTGGGAGTCATGTCGGCACAGCCCGCTACGCTGAGCAGGGTGGCAAGCAGGAGAGACAAGGTCACGGTACGCATGATGGGGCTCCTTGAAGGATTGGCATTGCGGCAGTTGCTTTCAGTATGGATGCCGGATAAGCCACGCGCGACCGGGCAGGGGCCTAACCTCTTGTCAGAGGAATCCCACAAGATTCCACACAGGCTTCCCCTGGCGCCGCTCCGGCCGTCTGCGCGCGCCGTGCGGCAATTTCCCCGCCATGCCCGGTATTACGGGTTTCTCCGCACGCTTCATAGCTTGATGCGCTCATCCATTTAGTTATACTACATAACAATATTGCCACTTGCCGCCGACCCTGCAGAACCTGCATGAGGGACCCGCGCGGCGCGGCAATCCATAACAAGCTGTGGAGACGACATCATGAAGATCGCGATAGCCGGCGGTGGCATCGGCGGCCTGACGCTGGCACTGCTTTGCCACCGGCATGGCATCGAGGCAGAGGTCTGGGAAGCCAGCGAAGCGCTGCGCCCGCTCGGCGTGGGCATCAACCTGCTGCCGCACGCCGTGCGCGAGCTGGCCGAACTGGGGCTGCTCGACGCGCTGGCCGAACTGGCGGTACAGACCTCGTCACTGTCTTACTACAACAAGCTGGGCCAGCGCATCTGGCACGAACCGCGCGGGCGCGCGGCGGGCTACGACCTGCCCCAGTTTTCCGTACATCGCGGCGAATTCCAGATGCTGCTCTACCGCACCGCGGTGGAACGCCTGGGCGCCGATCGCGTGCACACCGGGCATACATTCGAATCGGTGGTGAACACCGGCGCGCGCGCCGGCGAGCCGGTGGCGTTCACGCTGCGCCGTCGCAGCGACAACGCGGAAGTCACCGCCCGGGCCGATGTGCTGGTGGGCGCCGACGGCATCCACTCCGCGGTGCGCCGCCACTTTTATCCGCAAGGCGACGCGCCGCGCTTCTCGCGCCGCACGCTGTGGCGGGCCGTCACCGAAGCGCCGCCGTACCTGGATGGCAGCTCGATGTTCATGGCGGGCCACCAGGACCAGAAGTTCGTGGCCTACCCGATCTCCGAACCGCTGCGCCGCCAGGGGCGGTCTCTGGTCAACTGGATCGCGGAGCTGCGCGTGCCCGACCACGTCTCGGACACGCCACCGCGCAGCGACTGGAACAAGCAGGTCGACAAGTCCGTGTTCAGCGCGGCCTTTGCGAACTGGCGCTGGGACTGGATCGATATTCCCGCGCTGATCGACGGCGCCGAAGCCATCTACGAATTCCCCATGGTCGACAAGGACCCGCTGCCGCGCTGGACCTTCCACCGGGTGACGCTGCTGGGCGACGCCGCCCACCCGATGTACCCGATCGGCTCCAACGGCAGCGCCCAGGCCATCCTGGATGCGCGCTACCTGATGGACAGCCTGCTGGCCAACGGCGCACCGCGCGATGCGACCGGCGCCGGCTACGCGCTGCGCGAGTACGAGGCGGAGCGGCTGCCGCGCACCGCCGCCATCGTCCTGCGCAACCGCCTGAACGGGCCCGAGCAGGTCATGCAGCTGGCCGAGCAGCGCGCGCCGCAAGGCTTCAGCGATATCGACGCCGTGATACCGCGCGCTGAGCTCGAAGCCATCGCACTGCGCTACAAGCAGCTCGCCGGCTTCGACCGGCAGTCGCTGCAGGCACCTGCGCGCTAGCCCACTGCTTCGCCCCTCGCATCAAGCCCGACGACCGGCCCTGAGAAGCCGGCGTCATTCCAAAGAGAAAAAGGAGACATCTTGCCGCGCCCCAGCCCTATCCGCCCCGCTACCGCTGCCCGCCTCGCGCTGGCCGTGGCCGCCACCCTTGCCGCCGCGCCCGCGCTGGCCGAAGTGACGGTCGGCGTCAGCATCTCGTCGACGGGCCCCTCGGCTTCGCTCGGCATCCCGCAGAAGAACAGCATGCCCCTGCTGCCGGAGACCATCGGCGGCGAGAAGATACGCTACGTGGTGCTGGACGACGGCTCCGACCCCACCCAGGCCACCAAGGTGGCGCGGCGCTTTGTCAGCGAAGACAAGGTCGACATCATCCTCGGTTCGTCGGCGGTGGCGCCGTCGATCGCGATCGCCGAAGTCGCCGACGAGAGCCAGACCGTGCAGCTAGCCTTCTCGCCCATCGAACTCAAGCCCGGCCGCGGCGAATGGACCTATCGCCTGGCGCAGCCGGTCAGGCTGATGGCCGAAGCCGTGGCGGAAGCGGCGCACGCCAGGGGCGTCAAGACCATTGCCTTCATCGGCTTTGCCGACGCCTACGGCGAGACCTGGCTCAAGGAGTTCACCGCCGCCGCCACCGCGCGCGGCATCCGCCTCGTCGCCACCGAACGCTATGCGCGCTCGGATGCCAGCGTGACCGCGCAAACGCTCAAGCTGATCGCCGCCCGTCCCGACGCGGTGCTGATCGCGGGCGCGGGCACCGGCGCCGCCCTGCCGCACACCACTTTGCGCGAGCGCGGCTACGCCGGCCCGGTCTACCACACGCACGGCGCCGCCACCAAGGACCTGATCCGCATCGGCGGGAAGGCCGTGAACGGCTCCATCCTCCCGGCCGGTCCGGTGATCGTGGCCGAGCAACTGGCGGACAATGCCGCGGTGAAAAAGCCCGGGCTGGACTATGTGGGCCGCTATGAAAAGCAGTACGGTCCCGAGAGCCGCACCCAGTTCGGCGCGCACCCCTACGATGCCGGCCTGGTGCTGCAACGCATCGTGCCGGTGGCGCTCAAGCAGGCGAAGCCGGGCACGCCGGAATTCCGCAAGGCACTCAAGACGGCGCTGGAGAGCGAGCGCAATATCGTGGTCTCGCACGGGGTGCTGAACTACACGGCGCAGGATCATTTCGGCTTCGACACGCGCGGCCGTGTGCTGCTGACCATCGACAACGGCAACTGGAAGCTGCTGAAATGACCGCGCCCCTGGTTAGTGACGCGCTGCCCGCCCCCACGCTGGAACATGTGGCCGACTTCAGCTTCCGGCTGGCGCCGGCCACCGAGGTGGGCGCGAGCGCGCTGGGCAACCGCCGGGTGATCCCCATCCTGGACGGCGCGGTCAGCGGGCCGCGCCTGCAAGGGCGCATCCTGCCCGGCGGCGCTGACTTCCAGCTGGTACGGCATGACACGGGCAACGGCATCGCCGTGGCCGATATCGAAGCGCGCTACGTGCTGGAGACCACCGACGGCGCGCGCATCTACATCGTCAACGCCGGCTTGCGCAGCGGCCCCGGCGCGCTGATCGCGCGGCTCGGCGCCGGCGAGGTGATCGATCCGCGCCTGATCTACTTCCGCACGGCGCCGCGCTTCGAAACGGCATCGCCCGGTTACGACTGGCTCATGCAGCACCTGTTCGTCGCCACCGGCGCCCGCTATCCCGACCGGGTGGAAATGCGGTATTTTCGCGTCATCTGATCCTGTTTCATTCGACCGACGCCAAGGCATCATGACCACAGCAAAGGCGCGCCCGCGCCACAGCCGCGACGCCCCCGATCCCGCTGGCGCCAGCCAGGCGGCCGACACCATCGGCGGCTTCGACCCACATATCCCCAACATCGACTACGGCGTGCTGGACAGCCTGATCGGCTACGCCATCCGCCGCGCGCAGATCCGCATCTACGAGGACTTCGTCCAGTCGCTGGCGCAGTGGCACATCACGCCGCCGCGTTTCTCCGCGCTGGTGATCATCTCGCGCAACCCGCACCTCAAGCTGACCGAACTGGCCAGCATCCTGGGCATCGCGCGCTCCGGCGCGGTGCTGCTGGTCGATGCGCTGGAAGACATGAAGCTGGTTGCACGCCGTCCCGCGCCGCATGATCGCCGGGCCTACAGCCTGGTGCTGACGCCAGCGGGCCGCCGTACGCTGGAAGCCGCCACCACCGCGGTGTGCGCGCACGATGCGCACGTTGCGGCCGCGTTATCGGCGCAGGAGCAGGACACGCTGCGCGCGCTGCTCGGCAAGCTGGCGCCGCCGCGTCCCGCCGGCATGGCCCAGCCGGCGCTACCCGCGAGCCTCACGGAAATCTGAACTTCGCGTCATCCGCGCTCATGCCCATGCGTTAACATGGGCACCATGCCGAAACGCCCTTCCCCATTCCTTCACCGCCTGTTGCCGCTTTGCGCCGCCGGGCTGCTATGCATCGGCGGCCTGCCCGCCGCCACCGCCAAGACCACCGTCCACAAGGCCAAAGCCTCCCACGCCGCTACCACGCCGACAGAACATGCGGAGCCGCGATCGGGCCTGCCGGCCAGCGTGACGGGCGCGCTCAAGCGCGCGCACGTGCCAGCCTCGGCCGCCAGCTTTTATGTGATCAAGGTCGGCGCGCCGGCGGCCCGCGCAAGCTGGAACGCGCAGACGCCGATGAACCCGGCCTCGACCATGAAACTGGTCACCACTTTTGCCGGCCTGCAGTTGCTCGGTCCCGGCTACCGGTGGCAAACCTCGCTCTACGCCGACGGCCAGCCAGGCGCCGACGGCACCATCAACGGCAACGTCTACCTGCGCGGCCAGGGCGATCCCAAGCTGGTGCCGGAAGAAATGGCCAAGCTGGTCGCCAAGGCCCGCGCCGCGGGCGCCACCACCATCAATGGCGACCTGGTGCTGGACCGCAGCTACTTCGACTCCGCCATCGCCAACGGCGCCACCATCGACGGCGAGACCCAGCGCGCCTACAACGTCAGCCCCGACGCGCTGCTGTATGCCTTCAAGACGCTGTCGTTCACCATCACGCCCGACCCGGCCAGCCAGTCGGTAGCGGTATCGGTCACGCCCGCGCTGGCACAGCTCAAGCTGGACAACCGCCTGGCGCTGTCCAACGGAAAATGCGGCGACTGGTCGGCACGCGCCCGGCCCTCCGTCACGCAACAGCCCGACGGCACCGTGCTGGCCTCCTTCGACGGCAGCTACGCCGCCGACTGTGGCGAACACGTCTTCAATATCGCCACCCTCTCGCACAACGAATTCACCTGGGGCGGCTTCGTCGCCGAATGGCAACTCGCCGGCGGCCGCTTCACCCACCAGCCGGCGCTGCGCATGGGCCGCCCCCCGCGCGGCGCCTTCCTGCTCGCACGCCACTACGGCCAGCCGCTCTCCGATATCGTGCGCGACATCAACAAGTTCTCGAACAACGTGATGGCCCGCCAGCTCTATCTGACCATCGGCGCCGAGATGGATCGCAGCGGGCCTGCCAGCACCGCGCGCTCGGAAAAAGTAGTGCAACGCTGGCTGGCGCGCCAGGGGCTGACCATGCCGGACCTGGTACTGGACAACGGTTCAGGGCTGTCGCGCGAGGAACGGATCAGCGCGTACGATATGTCGCGGTTGTTGCAGCAGGCGCTTGCCAGCGAGGTTGGGCCGGTGTTGATCGATTCGCTGCCCATACTTGGGGTGGACGGCACGTTGCGGAACCGGTTGACTAAGGCCGGTGCGGCCGGCAATGCGTATATGAAGACGGGGACGTTGAATGATGTGCGGGCGCTGGCGGGGTATGTGGATGCCCTTAACGGGGATCGGTATGTGGTGGTGAGTTATATCAATCACGCGAATGCGTCGCAGGCGCGGGATGCGCATGATGCGTTGTTGCAGTGGGTTTATCAGGGGGCGCCATAAGGCGTTGGTTTTTTGGGGCCGGCTGGCTTTGACGGTGTGTGCTGCAAAACCGTTGGTTTTTGATTGCTGGGTTGGGGTTGGATTTGGCGGCGTTGGTTGTTGGACCCAACAGCGTACGACATCCCCCTGCGGGGGTGGTCGCCGTTTCTTTGAGCGGCGTTGGTTTTTGCACCC
>NZ_JFJV02000222.1:0-37912 GCF_000611145.1 Cupriavidus sp. SK-3
TCGTACGCACTTGGGTGCAATAACCATCGCCGTTCAAAGAAACAGCGACCACCCCCACAAAAAAAACGTGCCCCCCATCATCCAGCCCAACCCAAAACCCTCACTTAGCCACCGGCATCGTAAATTCCGCACCCTTGCCGATGCTGTCCGGCCAGCGCTGCATGATGCTCTTGTACCGCGTATAGAAGCGAATGCCTTCTTCACCATAAGCATGGTGATCGCCGAACAGCGAACGCTTCCACCCGCCAAAGGAGTGCCATGCCATCGGCACCGGAATCGGCACGTTGATGCCGACCATGCCAACCTGGATCTGGCGCGAGAAAGCGCGCGCCACGCCGCCGTCGCTCGTATAGCACGACACGCCATTGCCATACTCGTGCGCGTTGATCAGGTCCACCGCCTGGGCAAAGTCATGCACCCGCACCACCGACAACACCGGCCCGAAGATCTCTTCCTTGTAGATCGTCATGTCCGGCGTGACATTGTCGAACAGCGTGCCGCCGACATAGAAGCCATCTTCATGCCCTTCGACCTTGTGGCCGCGGCCATCGGTCACCAGCTTCGCACCCTCTTCCACGCCCTTGGCGATATAGCCTTCCACCTTGGCCTTGTGCGCGGCGGTCACCAGCGGACCCATCTCGGCATCGGCTTCCATGCCGTTGCGGATCTTCAGCGACTGCGCGCGTTCGGCCAGGCGCGGGACCAGCTTGTCGGCGACGTCGCCCACCGCCACGGCTACGGAGATCGCCATGCAGCGTTCGCCTGCCGAGCCATAGGCCGCGCCGATCAGTGCGTCCACAGCCTGGTCGAGGTCGGCGTCGGGCATCACCACCAGGTGGTTCTTGGCGCCGCCCAGGGCCTGCACGCGCTTGCCGTGCTTCGTGCCCTCGGTATAGATGTACTCGGCGATCGGGGTCGAGCCGACGAAGGACAGCGCCTGCACATCCTTGTGCGCCAGCAGCGCGTCGACGGCTTCCTTGCCGCCCTGCACCACGTTGAACACGCCGTCCGGCAGGCCGGCCTGCTTGAGCAGGTCGGCGATCAGCAGCGAGGGCGAGGGATCGCGCTCGGACGGCTTGAGCACAAAGGTGTTGCCGCAGGCCAGCGCCACCGGGAACATCCACATCGGCACCATCACCGGGAAGTTGAACGGCGTGATGCCGGCCACCACACCCAGCGGCTGGCGCAGGTTCCAGTTGTCGATGCCGCCGCCGATGTTGTCGGTGAAGTCGGTCTTGAGCAGGTTGGGAATGCCGCAGGCGAATTCCACCACTTCGATGCCGCGGGTGACTTCGCCCTTGGCGTCCGAGAACACCTTGCCGTGCTCGCGCGTGATCAGCGCGGCGAGGTCGTCATGGTGGCGGTCGAGCAGCTCCTTGAACTTGAACAGGATGCGGGCGCGCTTGAGCGGCGCGGTCTCTGACCAGGCCGGGAAGGCCGCGTGCGCTGCAGCTACCGCGGCATCCACGTCCTGCGCGGAGCCTAGCGCCACGCGCCCGGCCACCGCGCCGGTGGCGGGGTTGAATACGTCGGCATAACGGTCCGACGAGGCGGCGCGCACGGTGCCACCGATGTAGTGCGCGATGTCGGCGATCTGCCGGTTTTCTGCGATGTTCACGTCAGTGTTCCTTGTGTTGTTCCTGCCATGCGTGCTTACTGCACTTCCTGCAGGACCTTCTTCACGGTGTCGAACATTTCGCCGATCTGCTCTTCCGTGATGATCAACGGCGGCGAGAAGGCGAGGATATCGCCGGTGTAGCGCACCAGCACGCCGCGTTCCAGGCATTTGAGGAAGGCCTCGTAGCCGCGCGCGCCGGGCTGGCCGGGACGCGGCTCCAGTTCTATGCCGGCCACCATGCCGAGGTTGCGGATGTCCTTCACGTGGGGGGCGCCGCGCACGGCGTGCACAGCGGCTTCAAACTTGGGCGCCAGTTCGGCGGCACGGCCGAACAGGTTCTCGTTCTTGTAGATATCCAGCGTGGCGATGGCCGCGGCCGCTGCCAGCGGATGGCCGGAATAGGTGTAGCCGTGCAGGAACTCGATCGCGCCCGGCGCGGCGGAGTTGACCACGGTGTCGTGCACTTCGCGCCTGACCGCCACCGCGCCCATCGGCACAGCCGCGTTGTTGATGGCCTTGGCCATGGTGATCAGGTCCGGCGTGACCTTGAAGCGCTCGGCGGCAGTGGCCGCGCCCAGGCGGCCGAAGGCGGTGATGACTTCGTCGAAGATCAGCAGGATGCCGTGCTTGCTGGTGATCTCGCGCAGCTTTTCGAGATAGCCCACCGGCGGCACCAGCACGCCGGCCGAACCGGCCAGCGGCTCGACGATCACGGCTGCCACGTTGGACGGATCGTGCAGGGCCAGGATGCGCTCCAGGTCCTCGGCCAGGTGCCCGCCCCATTGCGGCTGGCCCTTGGAGTAGGCAGCCTCGGCAATATTGAGCGTGGCCGGCAGGTGGTCCGTGCCAGGCATCAGGTTGGCCGAGAAGGCCTTGCGGTTGCCGCCGATGCCGCCCACCGCCATGCCGCCGAAGCCCACGCCGTGATAGCCGCGCTCGCGGCCGATAAAGCGGGTGCGCTGGCCTTCGCCGCGCGCGCGGTGGTACGCCAGCGCGATCTTCAGCGCGGTGTCGACCGATTCCGAACCCGAGTTGGTGAAGAAGATGCGGTCCAGCCCGGACGGCATGATGGCGGCCAGCTTGGTGGCGGCCTCGAATGTCAGCGGGTGGCTCATCTGGAATGGCGGCGCATAGTCCAGGGTCTGCACCTGCCGCGCGACCGCTTCCGAGATCTCCTTGCGGCAGTGGCCGGCAGCCACGCACCACAGGCCGGCGCAACCGTCGAGGATCTGGCGGCCGTCATGCGAGGTGTAGTACATGCCGCTGGCCGAGGCGAGCAGGCGCGGCGCCGCCTTGTACTGGCGGTTGGCGGTAAACGGCATCCACAGGGCATCGAGATCGGGGATCACGGTCTTGGCGGCATCCATACGTCCTCCTCAGGGCATTGGCTCGGGCGGCGGCGGTTGCGCCGCACCGGGGTTGTCGAGTGATTCTGGCGAATGCGGCCACTGTAGCGGCCCGGCCCGGCTTAAAGAATATACGGTCGGCAAAACATCACCTGACCGTACAGTTAAGACTATGACAACCGTACAGAATTCAAAAGGCGCGCTACATGCCGGCTTGCCGCCATGCTCGGCCCCGGCGTGCCCCGCGGCGCGCAATCCCGCCCCGGAAGCCATGTTCGCGCTGCGGCGCCGCAATGCCGCGCGGGACGAAGACGCTTCCCATCGCACCACTACGGCCACTAAACTGTACAGGTTGATTCTGACATATGACGCATGCTAAACCTTGAACTGGTCCGCAGCCGGCGCAGCGGGGACACCCTGACCGAACAGATCGTGGCCGGCATCGCCAGCCTGATCGACCGCCGCGTGCTGCGCGCCGGCGTGGCGCTGCCCTCGGTGCGGCGCTTCGCCCAACAGCATGGGGTCAGCACATTCACCGTGGCCGAGGCCTACGGCCGCCTGACCGCGCTGGGCTACCTCGGCGCGCGCGTGGGTTCCGGCTATACCGTGGCGCACCGCCACGCACCGGCCGGCCAGGCGCCGGCGGCGCGCTGGGAGGCACCGGGGCTGAATGCCGCCTGGCTGTTGTCCGACGTGTTCGCCGACCATTCGGTGCCCATCAAGGCGGGCGCGGGCTGGCTGCCCGGCGACTGGCTCAACGAGGAGGGACTGCACCAGGCCATGCGCGCCGCGGCGCGGGTGCCCGCGGCGCAGGTCTCGGGCTATGGCCATCCTTACGGCTTTGGCGCGCTGCGCGAGCATATCGCCGCCGGCCTCAGCCAGTACGGCATGCCGGTCCAGGCCCAGCAGGTGGTGCTGACCCAGGGCGCCACGCAGGCGCTGGACCTGGTGGTGCGCACCTTGCTGCGGCCGGGCGACACGGTGCTGGTGGAAGACCCGTGCTACTGCAACCTGCTGCAGATCCTGCGCCTGGCGGGGCTGCAGGTGATCGGCGTGCGCCGCACCGCCAGCGGGCTGGACACCGACGCGCTCGACCACGCCATCAGGAGCCATGCGCCGCGTGCCCTGTTCGTCAACACCGTGCTGCAGAATCCCACCGGCGGCACGCTTACCAGCATGAACGCGCACCGCGTGCTGCAACTGGCCGAGCAATACCGGCTGCTGGTCGTGGAGGACGATATCTACCGCGAGCTGGCGCCCGCCGGCTCGCCCATGCTGGCGGCCATGGACGGCCTCTCGCACGTGATCTACATCAACGGTTTTTCCAAGACCATCACGCCGTCGCTGCGGGTGGGCTACCTGGCAGCCAGCCCCGATCTGGCCAAGGCGCTGGCCCGCACCAAGATGGCGGTGGGGCTGACGTCATCGGAAGTAACGGAACGGCTCGTGTATTCGGTGCTGACCAGCGGCCACTACGGCCGCCACGTGGCGGCGCTGGCCGAACGGCTGCGCGCCCAGCAGGACCGGATTACGGAGAAGATGGAAGCGCACGGGCTGGAAGTGCTGCTGCGCCCGGAAGGCGGCATGTTTGCCTGGGCACGGATGCGCCCGCAAGACGGGAACGAGCAGGCCGCCCTGTCAGGCAACCGGCTGGCAACGCTGGCACTGGAGCACGGCATCTGGCTGGCACCGGGCTCCTACTTCGAGCCGGAAGAAGGCGACTCGCCCTGGATACGGTTCAATGTCGCGACCACCGACGCGCCCGCGCTATGGCGCTTTTTCGACACGCTGCGCGGCGCGGATAGCCGGGGGGCGGAGACCGGGCTTCCCGAGCCGGCCTCGCGCGCGGCGCGCAATCCGCGTGCCGGCATGGTCAAGCTGGCCTGAGCGCCGGCCCGGGCCAGCCGCCGTTGCGGGTTCAGAAACGATAACGCATGTAACCCGTGTAAAAACCGCTACCCGGATTGGGCTGCTTGATACCGGCATTGGAGACATGCTGGTAGCGGAAGCCGGCTTCGTAGGCAGTCTTGGGGCCGAATGCCATGCCTACGCCGATCATGTCGGAGAACTGGAACAGGCTGCCGGAGCGGTGCTCGTCCGAGGTGGCCTTGTGGCTCATCATGCGCACGCCTACCGAAGCTTCCAGGAAGGGGACCAGCGAGCCGCCGCGCTTTTCCAGGCGAAAGATCGGCGAAAAACCGAACTCGGTCACATTCTGGGCATTGGTGCCGCTGCGGGCATTCCATTCGGCCAGTTCGGCCTCCCACTGCAGCTTGACCAGCCAGCCCTGCGGGTTGCCCCAGGCAAAGCCTGAATCCCAGTTGACGCCGATTTCGTACTTGTTGAGGTTGTGGCCAGGATCGCGGCCGAAGGCCACGTGCACCCCGGGATCGGCATGCGCCAGCGCGCTGGTACCAAGGGCAGCCACGGCGCCAAGCGCCTTGATATGCGTTACAAGCCGGTGGGCAAGGCCGGCGTCGTTCTTCTTTCTGGTCATGTGCATGGTGGGTGGTGAATACCGCGAAGAATGGCAAGTCCTAGCGAAAACCTTGCCACCTCCCAGCGGCAAGGCCGACCACCCGTACTCAGGACCAGAGGCGTTCCACCACCCAGCTCGCGGTCACGCAGATCGCGAGCCAGGCGCTCATGCATCCGGCAATAAATCGGTAAGTCATGTCAATTTCCGCAACAAACGCCTGGGGACAAGCGAATAATTCCGGAATTATACATCCATCCGTGAATGTATGTTGAGGGCTGACGCGGATTCGGCTAGGGCCTGACTTAATGGTCAGGGATTATGCGCCTCCGGGCAGAGTAATGCTTGCGGTACCAGAGCCCTGTTGCCGCAGTGCGTCAACCCTCCTGGCCTGTGGTGCCCGGCGGCACCCGCCTCTCACCCCACCGTTGCGTATTCCAGCGTCTTTGGCGTCTTCACGATGACCTCGGGGCGTTCGCCCACCACCACCGTATCGTCCAGCCGGAAGCCCCCCAATCCGTAGACATAGATGCCGGGCTCGGCCGAGTACACCTCGCCCTGCAACAGCGCCCGCGTATTGAAGGCCATGTCTTCCGGGTACTCGTGCAGCATCAGGCCGACCGCGTGGCCGGTGCGGTGAAAGATGTACTCGCCCAGGCCCGCGCGCTCGATCACGGCCTGTGCCGCAGCGTCCATATCGCAGACGCGGCGTCCGGTCACCGCGGCCGCTACCGCGGCATCGGTGGCTTCGGCGGCGACCTCGTAGCAATGTGCCTGGCGCGCATCCGGCCTGCCGCAGAACCAGGTGCGTTCGTTCTCGACGTAGTAGCCATTCAGGCGCGGCAGGATCAGGTTGACGATGGTGTCGCCGGCCGCGATGCGCGCCCCGCACGCGGCGCCGTCGCCATGCGGCGACGCCGAGGCGGGCCCCGTCAGTGTCCAGCACTTGAGAATGTCGAAATCCTCGCCGGGGAAACGGCGCGCCGCTTCCTCCACCATCAGCGCCGACATGGCGTGGTCCAGCTCCTGCACCAGCCGGCCTGCGCGGATATTCTCGCGATAGCGGTCCTGCACCCAGTCGGTCAGCGCCCCCAGTTCACGCATCACCTGCAGTTCCTCGGCATGCTTGACCCAGCGCATGCCGCGCATCTCGGCCAGGGCCGGGCGCAAAGTAAGCTCGGGCAGGTAGCGCTGCGCCGCCGCCAGGATCGGGTGCGCCACATCGACGGCAATGCGCGAACCGCCCAGCCCGTGCGCGGCCAGCAGCGACGCCACCACCTCTGGCAACTGCGGCGCCAGCGCCAGCCGCCGCGAGACACGCGGATGCTCGGCATAGTAGGTCACATCGCGCAGCCAGACCTTCTCCTTTTCCGCGCACAAGCGCATATGGTTGGTGGACAGCTCATTCATCACCGCGAAGGGCTCGCCGTTGCGCGGCACGAACACAAATACGGGACGCTCCCACGGCCAGACATCAAGCTGGAAATTGGTGGCGAACTGGAAGAAGTCCGGGGTGGCGAATACCAGCGCGTCAACGCGGAGGCGGTCCATCAGCGCGTGCATCATGGACAGTCGGTAGTCGCGCACGGCGGTCGTGATCTGGGGCATGTCTTGTCTCCTTGAAAGTCGGTGCGGTAAAGCCAGGCGTGGTGCGGATCAAAGGGCGATGCCGAGCTTGCGGATCAGCGGGCCCCAGGCCTGCGCGTCGCGCTGCATATAGCGCTGCACTTCGTCAGGCGGGCCCTTGATCGGCTCCAGGAACTGGTTGGCCAGCTTGTCCTTGAACGCGGGCTCGTCCATGGCCGCATCGATGTCGGCATTGATCTTGCGCACCAGCGGCGCCGGCGTGCCGGACCTGGCGACGATCGCGTACCAGCCCGGCACCGCCACGTCGTAGCCAAGCTCCTTGAATGTGGGCACATCGGGCAGCGCCGCCAGGCGCCGCTCGCCGGTCACCGCCAGCGGCACCAGCTTCTTGCCGGTGATATAGGGCTGCACGCCCGCCAGCACGTTCATCATCGCCGGGGTCTCGCCCGACATCAGGCTGGTCGATCCGCCGGCGCCGTTGAACGGCACATGCTGCAGCTTGATGCCGGCACGCTCGGCCACCAGTTCCATGGCCAGGTGCGTGGAGTTGCCGATGCCACCGGAGGCATAGCTGATGCCGCCCGGCCGCGCCTTGGCCAGCCGCACGAACTCCGCGAAGCTGGTGGCATGCATGGCCGGCGCCACCACCAGCACGAAGGGCGAGTTCGCCAGCATCGCCACGCCGGCCAGGTCGCGCTGCGGCACATAGGGCAGCGAGGGATACAGGAAGGGATTGAAAGCCAGGTTGGAAACGCCGGCGAAGAACAGCGTGTAGCCATCGGCCGGTTGTTGCAGCACGTAGTTGATCGCCAGTACGCCATTGGCGCCTGGCCTGTTTTCCACCACCACGCTGCGCCCCCAGCGCTTGCCAAGCGCTTCGGCCAATGCGCGCGCGAGCACGTCGTTGCCGGTGCCGCCGGCCTGTGGCACCACGAGCCGCACTGGGCGCTGCGGCCACGCCTCCGCCCGGCCGGCGGCGCCATATGACATTCCCGCCACGGCTAGCGCGGCGCCCACTATCAGCGTTCGTCTCTTCATATCGTTCTCCTTTCGAGCCCCTTGGACGCGCCTCATGACGGACGCGTCCGGTTTACTGTACCATGTGGTACACGCGAAAGAAAACAGGACCGGCACGGGGCCTGCCATCGAGGCAAGAGCCGGTGAGAAAGCTTGAAAGGGAAGCGGAGACGCGTTGCCGCGGCAAGAACTGCTGCGCGGCGCCGTGATGGCGCCGCGTCGGGATCAGGCTTCGTGGCCGGGCTTTGCGCCCGCCGCCCTGGGCGCGTTCTGCATGCGCGCGAAATACTTCAGCGCGGCGGTGGTGCCCTTGCGATCGCCCGTGGTAACGAGATCCAGCAGCAGCCCGCGCATCGTGGCCACCTCGACTCGGGCACGCAGCTTCGCCTCGCTGGTGCTCAACCCGAGCTGCTTGTGAAAGCGCTCGGTCAGCGCGCCGGTCCAGCTGCCGATCACGTCATCGAGGAAGACATGGAAGCGCTCGCGATCGCGAATGGCGCGTCCGTATATCTCGAACAGCAACTGGATGATGGGCAGGTAGTTGTCCGCCGAGTAGCGCGCCCAGGCCACTTCCAGCGCCCGCGCGGGATCGGCCTCGCTGGCGGCCAGGCTGGCGCGTGCATCCAGTTCGGCATGCCGGATGCGGCGCAGCACCGCTTCCCAGAACTGATCGCCGGAGCCGAAGTAGTAGATCAGCATGCGGTGGCTGGTACCGACCGCTTCGGCGATATTGCGCAGCGAAAGGTCGCCGATGCCGTGCTCCAGCACATGGCGCACGGCGGCGTCCAGCAACTGGATGGCCTGGTCGCTGGTGGCGCGGCTTTCGGCAAGCGTATCGGCGGCGGGGTTCTTGCGGGGCGGCATGGATGGGCGAGACGCGATCGGTTGGGCACGGGTGCGAAGACAGCGAGTGTAAGCCAGCCCGGCGCGTCATGCATCCACCGCCTGCCGCGCGCCCGGCGCGCTCAGCCTGCGCCCAGCAGGAAGGGCAACGTTTCCTCCAGCAGCAATGCCGGCGCTTCCTCCGCGATGTAATGCCCGCAAGGCAGGCTCTTGCCATCCACGCTGCGCGCCACCTTGCGCCACTCTTCCAGCGGCGCGAAGCAGCGGCCCACGGCGCCCTGTTCGCCCCACAGCGCCAGCATGCCGCACTCGACCTTGCGCCCCGCGGCCAGGTCGGCACGGTCGTGATCGAGATCGACCGAGGCGCTGGCGCGGTAGTCCTCGCACAAGCCGTGCGCCGCGCCGGGCAGGCTGAGGCAGCGCAGATACTCGGCCATGGCCGCCTGCGTGAATGGCGCCAGCCCGGCGCTGCGGCTGCCCATGGTGTTGCGCAGGTAGAGCGCCGGATCGGCCTCGATCAGCGTCTCGGGAAACGGCGCGGGCCGGATCAGGAAGAACCAGTGGTAGTACGCCAGCGCGAACTGCAGGTTGGTCTGCTCGTACATCGCCAGCGTGGGCGCGATATCGAGCGTGACCAGCCGCCGCACGGCATCCGGATGGTCCAGCGCCATGCGGTGGGCCACGCGCGCACCCCGATCGTGCGCCATCACCAGGAAGCGCTCGAAGCCCAGCGCGCGCATCACTGCCACCTGGTCCTGCGCCATGCTGCGCTTGCTGTAGTTGGCATGGTCGGGCAGCCCGGCGGGCTTGCCGCTGTCGCCGTAACCGCGCAGGTCGGTGGCGACCACGGTGAAATGCCGGGCCAGCGCGCCGGCCACCTTGTGCCAGATCACATGCGTTTGCGGATGGCCATGCAGCAGCAGCAAGGCCGGGCCCTGGCCGCCGACGACGGCATTGATCTCGACTTCGCCGCAGCGGATGCGGCGCGGGGTAAAACCTTCGAACACGATCGGTCCTCCTTCAGACGGACAGCCGCGCCATGGTCTTGGCGGCGACGTCCTGCAGCCAGGGCTGCGCATGGTGATGCCGCCGCGCGAACCCGGCGATCCGCGACGACTGTGCCAGCGTCGCGCCGATCATGTCCAGGCCCTGGCGGAACAGGGTGCGATGGCGCTCGGCCAGCGTGAAGCCGGCGCGCACGGCACCCGCGCTCACCGTCATGGCCGCGAGGTCGATCTCGATCCTGGCCGGCACTTCGCGCGACACCTCGGCCATCAGCGCGTCCACTTCGGACTGCCGCAGCATCACCAGCAGCAGGCGGTTGTTGATCGCATTCGAGTAAAAAATCTCGCCAAAGCTCGGCGCGATCACCGCGCGGATGCCGAATTGCTGCAGGCCCCACACCGCGTGCTCGCGGCTCGAACCACATCCGAAGTTGGGTCCCGCCACCAGCACGCCCGCGCCCCGGTAACGCGGCTGGTTGAGCACGAACTCCTGGCGCGGCACACCTTGCGCGTCGAAGCGCAAATCGTAGAGCAGGCCACGGTCCAGCCCGGCCTTGTCGATGATGCGCAAGAACTGCTTGGGCATGATCTGGTCGGTGTCGAGATTGCCGATGGGCAGGGGCGCGCCGAGGGCGGCGATCAGATCGGCATCGGGGTCAGGCATCGAATCAGGCATCGGTATGCTCCAGGCGGCGTACATCGGTGATACAGCCGGTCAGCGCGGCGGCGGCGGCCATCGCGGGACTCATCAGGTGGGTGCGCCCGGCGCGCCCCTGGCGTCCCTCGAAATTGCGGTTGGTGGTGGAGGCGCAGCGCTCGCCCGGCGCGAGCACGTCGTCATTCATGGCCAGGCACATGGAGCAGCCGGGCTTGCGCCACTCGAAGCCGGCATCGAGCAGTACCCGCGCAATGCCTTCGTCCTCGGCCTGCCGGCGCACCGCGCCCGAGCCGGGCACCACCATGGCGCGCACGCCTTCGGCCACCTTGCGCCCGCGCACGATGGCGGCCACCGCGCGCAGGTCTTCGATGCGGCCGTTGGTGCACGAGCCGATAAACACGCGCTGCACCGGCAAGCCCTCGAGCGAGGCGCCCGCCTGCAGGCCGATATAGCCGAGCGCCTTGGCGGCGGCGCTGCGCGCCGTTTCGTCGGCGGCTTCCTCCACCAGTGGGACGCGCGCGTCGATGGGGATGGCCTGGTCGGGGCTGGTGCCCCAGCTCACATAGGGCGCGACGTTGCCGGCGTCGAATCCCAGCTCGCTATCGAAGCGCGCATCCGCATCCGAACGCAGATCGCGCCAGCATGCCAGCGCGCGCTCGCGCATCGTTGCGTCGATATCCGCTGCGCGTGCCAGCACGTAGTCGATGGCACGCGCATCCGGTGCGATCAGCGCGCCGCGCGCGCCAGCTTCCACCGTCATATTGCAAAGCGTCATGCGCGCCTCGATGGTGAGCGCATCGATGGCACTGCCGGCAAATTCCACCACATAGCCGCGCGCGCCCTGGGCGCCGATGCGGCTGATGATATGCAGGATCAGGTCCTTCGCGGTGATGCCGCGCGGCAGCATGCCGTTCACGCGGATGCGCATGTCCTTCGCCACACGGTAGACCAGCGTCTGCGTGGCCAGCACATGCTCCACCTCCGACGTGCCGATGCCGAAGCCGAGCGCGCCCAGCGCGCCGTAGGTGGTGGTATGGCTGTCGCCGCACAGCACCACCATGCCGGGCCGGATCATGCCGTGCTCGGGCGCGATCACGTGCTCGATGCCCTGCAGGGCATCGTCGGTGTCGAACAGGGGTATGCCGTGCTGCACGCAGTTGCGCTTGAGATTGCGCGCCTGCAGCGCCGAGGCAGGATCCTGTATGCGGCGCGGGCTTTCCGCATGAGTGGGGATGACATGGTCCACCACCGCCACCTGCTGGCCAGGCGACGGCACGCCCCGGCCCTGCGCGGCCAGCCCGGCGAATGCCTGCGGGCTGGTGTACTCGTTCATCAGGTGCAGATCCGCGTAGAGCAACACGTGATCGGCGTCGAGCGCGGCCACGGTATGCGAATCCACCAGCTTGCGATAGAAGGTAAGGCCTGACATGGGGCTCTGCCTGCGTTGAATGGCGTTGAATTGGGTTGAAGCGCATCGAGAGACCAGTTTAACCATTGAACCCATCGCTATAATTTCATCTGCAGACTTTCATTCAGTCTCCTGATTCACCAATCCCGGGCCTACCGCATCGTTCCGCATCGTGGACAACTTCTCCGACCTAGCCTTCTTCGTCACCCTGGTCAAGCGCGGCAGCCTGGCCGGCGCGGCCCAGCAGTCCGGCATCACGCCATCCGCGGCCAGCAAGCGGCTGACGGCCCTGGAAACGCGCCTTGGCGTGCGCCTGCTCAACCGCACCACGCGCCGCCTGAGCGTGACGCAGGAGGGCGAGGCTTACCTCGCGCAGGGCGCGCGCATCCTGGCCGAACTGGAGGAACTGGAACAGGGACTGGGCGGCAGCCGGGTAGCGCCGCGCGGGCTGCTGCGGGTCAACGCCACGCTCGGCTTCGGCCGGCGTCACGTGGCGCCGGCAGTGGGCGCCTTCCTGCTGGCCTGCCCAGAGGTGGAGGTGCAGCTTGAACTGACCGACCGGCCGCTCAACCTGGCCGAAGCCGGCTTCGATGTCGGCATCCGCGTGGGCGACCTGCCCGATGCGCGCCTCGCCGCCAGGCCCCTCGCCCACAATCGCCGCCTGCTGTGCGCATCGCCGCGCTACCTGGCCCGCCACGGCGCGCCGGGCTCGCCGCGCGAACTGCAGCAACACCGCTGCATCGTGATCCGGGAAAGCGATGCCACCTACGGCACCTGGCAACTGCACTCGGCGAGCCGGCAGGAGACCGTCAAGGTGCGCGGGCCGGCCAGCACCAACGACGGCGAAGTGGCGCTCGGCTGGGCCTTGCAAGGCCACGGCATCCTGATGCGCTCCGAATGGGAGGTGGCGCCGATGCTCCGGTCCGGGCGGCTGCGGCAAGTGCTGCCCGACTGGGAAACGCCGCCCGCCGACGTGTTCGCGGTATTCCTCACGCGCGACCACCTCACCGCCAAGGTGCGCGCCTTTGTCGATTTCCTGGCGGAGCACTTCGCGGCGCACCGCGTGCAGGGCGCCCCCTATAGCGGCTGGTAGCCGCTAGCCGCGCAGGAATGCCAGCGCCAGCCCGGCGGCCCCGCAACCGAGGATGACGGGGATCACCCCGGCCTTGAAGCGGAACAGCGCCACCGCCGCGGCCAGCCCGATCAGGGCCGAGGGCCAGTCGAAGCGCCCGTGCAGCCCGGCCGGCCACAGCACGTGATAGGCGAAGAACACCGCCAGGTTGACGATCACGCCCACCACCGCCGCCGTGATGGCGGTCAGCGGCGCGGTGAACTTCAGGTTGCCGTGGGTGCTTTCCACGAACGGGCCGCCCAGCAGGATGAACAGGAAGGACGGCAGGAAGGTGAAGAAGGTCACCACCGTTGCCGCCGCCATGGCCGATGCCACCGCCGCATCGGCGCCGAGCACGGTATGCGTCCAGCCGCCGACAAAGCCGACGAAGGCCACCACCATGATGAGCGGTCCGGGCGTGGTTTCCCCCAGCGCCAGCCCGTCGATCATCTGCGGCGCGGTAAGCCAGTGGTAATGCTCGACCGCGCCCTGGTAGACGTACGGCAGCACCGCATAGGCGCCGCCGAAGGTCATCAGCGCGGCCTTGGTGAAAAACCAGCCCATTTGCGTCAGCGTGCCCTGCCAGCCGTAGCGCCATGCCAGCGCACCGGTCGCCAGGGCCCAGATCGCCAGGAAAACCGCCAGCACCCGCGCGAAGCGCTTCCAGGTGAAAACGGCATGCGCCGGCGTGGGCGTGTGGTCGTCCAGCAACGCGGGCCCGAAGCCGGCCTTGCCCGCGCCATGCCCGCCGCCGCCGGTGAAGCGCGCCGGCGCGAACCGGCCGCCTGCATGGCCGATCACGCCCGCGGCCAGCACAATGGCGGGGAACGGCAACCCGAACGCGAAGATCGCGACGAACGAGGCCGCCGCGATCGCCCACAGCCAGCTGTTCTTCAGCGCCCGCGAGCCGATCCGCCAGGCGGCTGACACCACGATGGCCGTCACCGCCGGCTTGATGCCGTACAGCACGCCCGCCACCGCTGGCACCTCGCCAAAGCGCATGTAGATCCACGACAGCAGCATCAGGATCAGCAGCGACGGCAGCACGAACAACCCGCCGGCGATCACCCCGCCCCAGGTGCGATGCATCAGCCAGCCGATATAGGTCGCCAGTTGCTGCGCTTCCGGGCCGGGCAGCACCATGCAGTAATTGAGCGCGTGCAGGAAGCGGCTCTCGGAGATCCAGCGGCGCCGCTCGACCAGGTCCTCATGCATGATGGCGATCTGCCCGGCGGGCCCGCCAAAGCTGATAAAGCCCAGCTTGAGCCAGTACCAGAAGGCCTGAGGCAAGGTAATGGCGGCCGGGGCGACGGCGTCTGGCGTGGTGCTCGTGGCTTGCATGAGTGCGGTTCTTGGGATGGTTCGCCAGCGGCAGGTCGGGCGCCTAAGATAGCAGAGACTTGTGTCAGCAACCCACACCGCCGTCAGGGATGAAGCGGCTTAGCAACACCGGGGCTGATACCCTTGCGCCACCCCCAAGGAAAGCCATGCATAGCAACGACCTGTCCCGCTGGACCCACAGCCACGTATTCGACACCGGCAACCGCGCCGCCGAGCGCGGCACCCGCCTGGTGATGCTGATCACCGCCGTCACCATGGTCGCCGAAATCGCCGCCGGCCTGTGGTTCAACTCGATGGCCTTGCTGGCCGACGGCTGGCACATGAGCTCGCACGCGCTGGCGATCGGCCTCACCGCCTTCGCCTACGCCGCGGCGCGCCGCTATGCCGCGGACAAGCGCTTTGCCTTCGGCGCGTGGAAGATTGAAGTGCTGGCCGGCTTTGCCAGCGCGATCTTCCTGCTCGGCGTGGCCGCGCTGATGGTGTTCGGCTCGGTCGAGCGGCTGTTCAGCCCGCAGGCCATCCACTACCGCGAAGCCATGGCGGTGACCATCGTCGGATTGCTGGTCAACCTCGGCTGCGCGCTGATCCTCGGCGGCGCCCATCATGATCACGGCCACGGCCATGACCACACCCATGACCACGCCCATGACCACGGGCACGATCACGGCCACCATCACGACCTCAACCTGCGCTCCGCCTACCTCCACGTGCTGGCCGACGCCGCCACCTCGGTGCTGGCGGTGCTGGCGCTGGCCGGCGGCTGGTGGCTCGGCCTGGGCTGGCTCGACCCGGTGATGGGGCTGGTGGGCGCCGCGCTGGTCGGCCACTGGGCACTGGGCCTGCTCAGGCAGACCGGCACGGTGCTGCTCGACCGCGAGATGGATCACCCGGTGGTGGAGGAAGTGCGCGAGGTGCTGGCCGGCTTCGACCAGGGCCCCGAAGGCACGCGCGTGACGGACCTGCACGTATGGCGCGTCGGCAAGCAGAAATTCGCCGTCATCGCCAGCCTGGTCACGCACGACGCCGCGCTGACACCCGCGCGCGTCAGGCAGGCACTGTCGGTCCACGAGGAACTGGTGCACGTGACGGTGGAGATCCACCGCTGCGATCATGACGGCGCCACCGCGGCGCACCGGCGCGCATGACCCACTGACGCACTGACGCACTACGCCAGCCCGCGCTGCGCGGCCGCCACGGCCGCCGTGCGGGTTTCCACCCCGAGCTTCTCGTAGATGTGTTCGAGATGCTTGTTGACGGTGCGCGGGCTCATGCCGAGGATCTCGGCCACGTCGCGGTTGGTCTTGCCGCGCGCCACCCAGACCATCACCTCGGCCTCGCGCGGCGTCAGTTCCGACGGCGGCGCGCTCGTGGCCGCGTGCACCGGGTGCGCGGCGAGTTCCACCACCATCACGCCCGCCGTCGCGCCTGTCAGCCGGCGCAGCGACAACCCGCCCGGCAGCAAGCCCGGCGTGGCCACGTCCTCCTGCAGCGCCCGCAGCGCTGCCACCAGCGGCGCCGGCAACGGCGCGCCCGGCAGGCAGGCCACCCAGCCCTGCGCCTGCATCAAGGCCGCGGCGCTGGTGTTCATCCACATCAGCTGGCCAGCGGTATCGGCGGCCAGCATCGCCACCGCGCTGCCCAGCACGGCCGCGCGCGCGCTGCGCGCCAGGCGCGCCTTGGCGGCATGCGAGCGCACCCGCGCCACCACCTCGGCAATCGCCACCGGCTTGGTCACGTAGTCGCACGCGCCCACCTCGAATCCGCGCACGATATGCCCGGTCTCGCCCAGCCCTGTCATGAAGATCACCGGCAGGTCGGCATGACGGTCCATCAGCGCCGCGCAGGTGGCAAAGCCGTCCATGCCCGGCATGTCCACGTCGAGCAGCACCGCGTCGGGCTCGAAGAGCGCCAGCGCATCGAGCGCGGCGTCGCCGCTGTGCGCGGCATGCACCGCCATGGCCTCGCCGCCCAGGGCGCGCGTGAGGAAGCCGCGCGCGTCGGCATTGTCGTCCACCACCAGTACGCGGGTCTGCAGGTCAGGAGCGGGATTCATGAAGCGCCTCGCCAAGAGAGTGAGTCAGTGCAGCGCCATCGCTGCGCGCCAGTGCAAGCATGCGCACCGCCCATGCGGCGGCAGCGTCCGCGCCTTCGGCCAGCTCGGAAAGCTGCGCCTCCAGCGCGCGCTGCCGCCCGGTGGCGCCGAGCAGCAGCAGCTCGCGCAGCAGCTCGGCCGAAGGCAGCGCGTGTACGGCGGCGGCCTTGCTCTCGTGCCGCACCGCGCTCGCCAGCGCGCGCCGGACCACCTCGATCAGTTCCGCCTCGCGCACCGGCTTGCTGACGAAAGCAAAATAGCCGTGCGTGGCACGCGCTTCCTCGGTGTTCTCGTGCGCATTGGCGGAGACGATCACGACCAGCGGTGGACGTTCCCGCGCGCGCAGCAGGCGGCACAGGTCCCAGCCGGACGCGTCTGGCAGGTTGAGGTCCAGCAGCACCAGTTGCGGCCGCAAGCGCTGCACCGCCGGCAGTACCGCCGCGCCCTCGCCCACCTCATCCACCGCCAGCCCCAGCGGCGCCAGGAAGCCGAGCAGCACCGCGCGATGCGCGGCGCGGTCGTCCACCACCAGCACCCGCGCATCGGCCGGCAGGCGGGTGCGCTGCGCGGGCGCCCGGCGCGCCACCGGCGCCGTCACGGCGGGCAGGTACAGCCGTGCCGTGAACTCGCTGCCGGCACCGGACGCGCTGCGCACGCGAATCTCGCCGCCCATCAGGTCGGCCAGCAGCCGCACGATGGCCAGCCCCAGGCCGATGCCGTCGCGGTCGTCGTGGCCGCAGGCCCGCTCGAACGGGTCGAAGATGCGCTCGTGGTCGGCCGCGTCGATGCCCGGACCGGTATCGCTCACCACGATGGTGGCCATCTCGCGCTGGTGGCGCACGGCGAGCGTCACCGTGCCCTGCTCCGTGAACTTGATGGCGTTGCTGACCAGATTGATGACGATCTGGCGCAGCCGCTTGGGATCGCCGTGCACGTACGCGGGCAGCACGCCTTCCACGCGGTAATGGAAGGCCAGCCCGCGCGCCGCGGCAAGCGGGCGGAACATGCGCACCAGTTCATCGAACAGGCCTTCCAGCGCCACGGCTTCCTGCGCCAGGCGCAGCTTGCCGGCCTCGATGCGCGACAGTTCCAGCAGGCCATCGACCAGACTGGAGAGATGCTCGCCGGCACGCCCGATGGTGCGTACGTCTTCGCGCAATGCCGGCGGCAGCGGCCCCGCGCGCAACAGCAGTTGCGAATAGCCGAGGATCGAATTCAGCCCCGCGCGCATCTCGTGGCTCATGCCGGTGATGAAGCGGCTCTTGGCCACGTTGGCCTTCTCCGCGACTTCCTTCGCGCCCTGCAGCAAGGCATCGGTATGGCGGTGCGCGTCGATTTCCTTTTGCAGCAGCATGTTCTGCCGCTCCGATTCTTCCTGCGCCACGCCCCGGCTTTCGTTGGCCAGCACCAGCCACCACGCCGCCACCGCCGCGAACAGCAGCAACCCTGCAAAGATCTTGAGGAACAGCCCGGCGCGCGGCAACGAGGCCGCCGCCAGCGCGCCCGACAATTGCTCCTGCGTGTACAGCAGCCACAGGAAGGTGCCGAACACGAACACCATGCCCGCCAGCACCAGGCAGAACTGGCCGATGCGGCGCGCCATCACCGGCGGCGTGCCGGCCGGCAGCACGCGCGTGAGCGCGGTGACAATCTGCTCCTGCGCGCTGGCGCCGGGCTTGCAGCGGTCGCCGCAGCGCGCGTCCAGCGTGCAGCACAGCGAGCAGATCGGGCCGCGATACGCGGGGCAGGCTGCTACGTCTTCCACTTCGAAGGGATTGCGGCAGATGGTGCAGCGGACCACCTTGTGCCGCGGGCCGAAGTCCACCGGCGAGCGCGCGATGAAATAACGGCTATGGGTAGCGAAGGCGATCACCGGCGGGATAACGATGGCCAGCACCAGCCCCACCCCGATCGAAGCCGGCCGCAACGTCTCGCCGAACGCGCCCAGGTGCACCAGCATCGATCCCGCCGACGCCAGCATCATCGCGCCGAAGCCGGCAGGGTTGATATCGAACAGGTACGCGCGGCGGAATTCGATGGTGCGCGGCGACAGCCCGAGCGGCTTGCTGATGACCAGGTCGCCGACAATGGCGCCGACCCACGCCACGGCCAGGTGCGCGTAGAGCGCCAGCACCTGCTCCAGCGCCTCGAACACGCCCATGGCCATCAGCATCACCGCGATCAGCACATTGAAGGCCAGCCACACCACCCGGCCCGGATGGCTGTGCGTGAGCCGTGCGAACACGTTCGACCATGCCAGCGAGCCGGCGTAGGCGTTGGTGATGTTGATCTTGGTTTGCGAGAGCAACACGAAGAGGCCGGTCAGCACCACCGCCGCCCAGCCCGGCCACGCGCCCCCGAGCGCGCGCGAGAAGCCCGCCAGGTACATCTGGGTGGGCTCCAGCGCGTGTGCGATCGGCACCTCGGCCTGCAGCGCGATGAAGGCGAGAAGCGCGCCGCCCGCCATCTTGGCCGCGCCCAGCACGATCCATCCGGGCCCGGCGGCGATCAGCGCGCTCCACCAGCGCCAGCGGTTGCGCGGCGTGAGTTCCGGCATGAAGCGCAGGAAATCCACCTGCTCGCCGATCTGCGCGATCAGCGCGGACGTGACCGTGGCCGCGGCGCCGAAGGCGTGCCACGAGAAGCCGTCGCCTTCCGCCAGCCGCCCGTTGAAGGAAAGGAAATCAGTGTAGAGCCCGGGCTCGCGCCACCAGATCACCGCATACGGCAGCGCCAGCAGCAACAGCCACAGCGGCTGCGTCCACAGCTGGATGCGCGAGATCAGCGTCACCCCGTGCGTGACCAGCGGGATCACCACGATGGCCGACAGCAGGTAGCCCAATGATCGCGGCAGCCCGAGCAACAGTTCGAAGGCCTGCGCCATGATGGCCGCTTCCAGCGCGAAGAAGATAAACGTGAAGCTGGCGTAGATCAGCGAGGTGATGGTCGACCCGAGGTAGCCGAAGCCGGCGCCGCGCGCCAGCAGGTCCATGTCCACGCCGTGACGGGCCGCGTAGTAGGAGATCGGCAGCCCGGTCAGGAAGATCGCCAGGCTGACCACGCCGATAGCCCACATGGCGTTGGTAAAGCCATAGCTCAGCGTGATGGCCGCGCCGATGGCTTCCAGCGCCAGGAAGGCCACCGCACCAAAAGCGGTATTGGCCACGCGAAAGGCGCTCCATTTGCGGAACGTCCTTGGTGCAAAACGCAGCGCGTAGTCCTCCAGCGTCTCGTCGGCCACCCAGCGGTTGTAGTCGCGCCGGATCTTGCTGATGCGCTGTACGGGCTGGCTGGCGGCTGGCATGGGGGTCGGGACTCCGGAAGACGCTCGCGTGGGTCGTGCCGGGCAGACGCAAGAGCCGTGCCGTGCACCACGATGCATCGCGGCGCCCGGCGCAAGCCCCCGCGGCGCGGCGCGCGAATCGTAGCGCAGCCGGGCTGCGCATGCGCCTACGTTGAATGACGTATGGAAGGCGCGGTTGCACTGCACCATGATCCGGCCACAGGGTGATTCATTGCCTATCCGGCCATCGTATGCGGTCAACGTATTCGGTCAACGTGCGTGGCCAATGCCGTCCTACCTCACCACGCCTCCAAGGAGCGTCAATCATGCGTGACAAAGAAACGAACGGTTCCCCTCCCTCCCAAGATGCCGATGCCGTCTCGCCGCAGCGGCGCCGCATGATGCAGGGCCTCGCCGCGCTGCCCGCCCTGTCTCTTGCCGGCATGGCCGGCCTGAGCGGCCAGGCGCGCGCCGCGGTGCCTACCTCGGTCGCGAACACCACCAGGCTGGCCGTCACCGACACCGAAGTCACCGTGGGCCAGCTGCACTCCGCCACCGGCACCATGGCAATCTCCGAGACCGGCTCGATCCAGGCCGAACAACTGGCCATCGACCAGATCAACGCGGCGGGCGGCATCCTCGGGCGCAAGATCAAGGTCATCAAGGAAGACGGCGCCTCCGACTGGCCCACCTTCGCCGAGAAGTCCAAGAAGCTGCTGGTCAACGACCGCGTGGCGGCCGTGTTCGGCTGCTGGACCTCCGCCTCACGCAAGGCGGTTCTGCCGATCTTCGAGAAAGAGAATGGCCTGCTCTACTACCCGACCTTCTATGAAGGGCTGGAGCAGTCGAAGAACGTCATCTACACCGGCCAGGAAGCCACGCAGCAGATCATCTGGGGCCTGGACTGGGCGGCCAGGCAGAAAGGCGCCAAGAGTTTCTTCCTGATCGGCTCGGACTACATCTGGCCACGCACCTCCAACAAGATCGCGCGCAAGCATATCGAGAACTTCCAGAAGCTCAAGGTGGTGGGCGAGGAGTACTACCCGCTTGGCCACACCAACTTCAACTCGCTGATCAACAAGATCAAGATCGCCAAGCCGGACTGCATCTACGCCATCGTGGTGGGCGGCTCCAACGTGGCCTTCTACAAGCAGCTCAAGGCTGCTGGCATTACGGCGGACAAGCAATTCCTGCTGACCATCTCGGTGACCGAGGACGAAGTGCTCGGCATCGGCGGCGAGAACATCGCCGGTTTCTACGCCGCCATGAAGTACTTCCAGTCGCTCGACAATCCCAACAACAAGTCTTTCGTGGATGCCTTCAAGACCAAGTACGGCGGCAAGTCGGTGATCGGCGACGTCACGCAGGCTGCCTATCTCGGCCCCTGGCTGTGGAAGGCCGCGGTGGAAAAAGCGGGCAGCTTCGATATCGACAAGGTGGTGGCCTCCTCCCCCGGCATCGAGCTGAAGACCGCGCCGGAGGGCTATGTGAAGGTCGACCCCAACCACCACCTGTGGAGCAAGACGCGCGTGGGCCTGGCTCAGCTCGACGGGCAGTTCAAGGTGGTTGCCGAATCGCCTTCGCTGATTCCGCCCAATCCGTTCCCGAAGGGCTACCAGTAAGCGGGTTGACTGACCTCCGGTTTGCCCCCCTCTCCCCCAACCCTCTGCTCCTGAGGGGAGAGGGAGCAAGCACCGTCGGGCATCGCAGCGGCACTGGCGCTCTCGCCAGCTTCGACCTGCGTTGCCGGCACCCTTTCTTCTCCCCCGATGGCGGAGCGCGACATGAATCTATCCGACATGCTGAATATCGGCCTGATGCAGGGCTTTGCCGGCCTGAGCCTGTTCTCGGTACTGCTGCTGATGGCGCTGGGCCTGGCCATCATCTTCGGCCAGATGGGCGTGATCAACATGGCGCATGGCGAGTTCATGACCATCGGCGCCTACACCATCTTCCTGGCGTCCACGCTGACCGAGCGCCTCGCGCCGTCGTGGATGCCCGTCTACTTTCCGCTGGCCATCGGCGCCGCTTTCGCGCTGGCGTTCTGTGCCGGCTGGCTGGCCGAGTGGGCACTGATCCGCCATCTCTATCGCCGCCCGCTAGACACATTGCTCGCCACCTGGGGACTGTCGCTGGGCATGCAGCAAGCCTTCCGCTCCACCTTCGGCCCGAAGGAGGTCAGCCCCGCGCTGCCCGAATGGCTGATGGGCTCGTGGGCGCCGGCGCCGGGGCTGGATATCCCCATCAACGGCATGTTCGTGATGGCGCTGACACTATTCGTCACGGGCATGGTGTGGCTGGCGCTGTATCGCTCGCGCTGGGGGCTGCGGGTACGCGCCACCACCCTCAACCGCGCCATGGCCAACGCGGCCGGCATCAATACGCGGCGAACCGACCGGCTCACCTTCGCGATCGGCTGCGGCATCGCCGGCGTGGCGGGGGCGGCCTTCACCACCATCGGCTCCACCGGCCCCACCAGCGGCTCGCTCTACATCGTCGACTCCTTCCTGGTGGTCACCTTCGGCGGCGCGGCCAGCCTGCTCGGCACGGTGGCATCGGCATTCGGCATTGCCCAGGCGCAATCGATCAGCGAGTTCTTCCTCACCGGGTCGATGGCACGCGTGCTGACGCTGCTGCTGATCGTGACGATCCTGATGATCCGTCCGCAAGGCCTGTTCGCACCGGCAGTGCGGCGCTGAAGACGCCGCTGCGCCGCCACTCACCAAACCTGCACAGGAGCTTGTGATGTCGCCCTCCTCTTCCACCGCCCGCCTGTTGCGCGGCGAATTCGCCGGCTACCTTGTGCTGGCCGTGGCGCTCCTTGTCGTCATGCCGCTGGCGCTCGACGTGTTCCGGCTCAACCTGATCGGCAAGTACCTGAGCTACGCCTTCGTCGCCATAGGCCTGGTCATGCTGTGGGGCTACGGCGGCGTGCTGAGCCTTGGCCAGGGCGTGTTCTTCGGCCTGGGCGGCTACGCCATGGCGATGTTCCTCAAGCTCGAAGCGTCCGACGCGAAGAGCACCGCGATCCAGTCCACGCCCGGCATCCCCGACTTCATGGACTGGAACCAGCTCACCGCGCTGCCGTGGTGGTGGGAGCCGTTCCGCCACCTGCCATTTGCGCTGGCCGGCGTGATCGCGATTCCGGTGGCACTGGCCTTTATCGTCAGCTTCGCCATGTTCCGCCGGCGCGTGGGCGGGGTGTACTTCGCCATCATCACGCAGGCGGTGGCGCTGATCCTCTCGGTGCTGATCATCGGCCAGCAGGGCTATACCGGCGGCGTCAACGGCATCACCGACCTCAAGACCATGCTGGGCTGGGACATCCGCAGCGACAGCGCCAAGGTGATCCTGTACTTCGCCAACGTGGCGCTGCTGTTCGGCGCCATCGCCGTGTGCCGCGGGATCCAGCGCAGCAAACTCGGCGTGCTGTTGCTGGCGATGCGCGACAAGGAAGACCGCGTGCGCTTCTCCGGCTACGACGTGGCCATGTTCAAGGTCTTCGTGTTCTGCCTGGCCGCCGCGCTGTCGGCGGTGGGCGGTGCGCTGTTCACGCTGCAGGTGGGCTTTATGTCGCCGTCCTTCGTCGGCATCGTGCCCTCCATCGAAATGGTGATCTTTGCCGCCGTGGGCGGGCGCATGAGCCTGGTGGGCGCGGTGTGGGGCACGCTGCTGGTCAATTTCGGCAAGACGTATTTCTCCGAGAGCTTTCCCGACCTGTGGCTGTTCCTGATGGCGGCGCTGTTCATCGGCGTGGTGGTGGCCTTTCCCGACGGGCTGGCCGGCCTATACAGCAAGTACATGTCGCGCCGCCGGACCGTCGGCAGCCCGTCCGATCCCTCCGACCCGGCTGCAGAGGCGACTTCGTCCGCAGTACCGGCGCCGCCCACCGAGGGGATTCCCGGCCGTACCGCCTGAAGCCATCCGTCCAAAGCGAGGAAGACGCCATGAGCAATACCGATTTCATGCTGGCGGTGGAAGACCTGACCGTTTCCTTTGACGGCTTCCGGGCCATCGACAAGCTCACGCTGTATGTAGATCGCGACGAGCTGCGCGTGATCATCGGCCCCAACGGCGCCGGCAAGACCACGCTTCTCGACCTCGTGTGCGGCAAGACCCGCGCCACCGGCGGCAGCATCAAGTTCCGCAACCGCGAGATGACCGGCCTGCCCGAATACCAGATCGTGCGCGCCGGGGTGGGCCGCAAGTTCCAGACTCCTTCGATCTACGAGAACCTCAGCGTGTTCCAGAACCTCGCCGTTTCGTTCCCGCGCGGCCGTGGCGTGCTGGGCGCGCTCACGTTCCGCACCACGCCCGAGGTGCGCCAACGCGTGGCCAGCGTGGCCGCCGAGATCGGCCTGGCCGATGCGCTGGAGCGCGAGGCCGCGCAACTCTCGCACGGGCAGAAGCAATGGCTGGAGATCGGCATGCTGCTGATGCAGGAGCCACAACTGCTGATGCTCGACGAGCCCATCGCCGGCATGAGCGTGCGCGAGCGCGAGCAGACCGCGGAACTGCTCAAGCGCATCAGCCGCGGCCGCGCGGTGATCGTGATCGAGCACGACATGGATTTCGTCAAGCGCATCGCCGACAAGGTCACGGTGATGCACCAGGGCAAGATCCTCGCCGAGGGCTCGATGGAGCAGGTGCAGAACGATCCGCGCGTGATCGACGTTTATCTTGGCCACTGAGCCCAGGGAGACCAGCATGCTCACAGTCGACAACGTGGTCGTGAACTACGGACAAAGCGAAGCGCTGCACGGCGTGTCGTTCGCCGCCGCGCAAGGCGAGACGGTAGCCATCATGGGCCGCAACGGCATGGGAAAGACCACGCTGTTCAAGGCCATGATCGGCATGTTGCCGGTGCGCTCCGGACAGGTCTGCGTGGACGGGCGAGACGTCGCGCAGGACGAAAGCTACAGGCGCGTGCGCGCGGGCCTGGCCTATGTGCCGCAGGGCCGCATGATCTTCTCCCACCTCACGGTGGAAGAGAACATCCTGACCGGCATGGAGCGAGGCAAGAGCCGCCGCATCCCCGAGGAGATCTTCGCCATGTTCCCGGTGCTGTTCGAGATGCGCCGGCGCAAGGGCGGCAACCTCTCCGGGGGGCAGCAGCAGCAACTGGCGATAGCGCGCGCGCTGGTGGCCAATCCCAAGGTGCTGCTGCTGGACGAACCCACCGAGGGCATCCAGCCATCGATCATCAAGGACATCGCACGCGCGCTCAACGAGATCCGCCGCACGCGCGATATCACCATCGTCTTCTCCGAGCAGGTGCTCAGCTTCGCGCTCGATGTGGCGGACCGCCTGCTGGTGATCGAAGGCGGCCGCTTCGTGCACGAGACCCAGCGCAACGGCACCGACGTCGAGCGCATCCGGCAACTGCTTTCGGTCTAGCCGGCAGCGCCGCTTTTCCGATTTCTTCCACGATTTATTCACGCCCAACACCCACCAGGAGGCATGTCATGACGGACACCCTGATCAAGGTCGATCTGGCCGAATCCCCGTACGAGAATCCCAACGTCCACAACCGCTGGCACCCGGACATCCCGATGGCCGCATGGGTCAGGCCGGGCGACGACTTCATCCTGGAAACCTACGACTGGACCGGCGGCTTCATCAAGAACAACGACTCCGCTGACGACGTGCGTGACATCGACCTGTCCATCGTTCACTTCCTGAGCGGCCCCGTCGGCGTGGAAGGCGCCGAGCCCGGCGACCTGCTGGTGGTGGACCTGCTCGACATCGGTGCCAAGGCGGAGAGCCAGTGGGGCTTCAATGGTTTCTTCTCCAAGCAAAACGGCGGCGGCTTCCTGACCGACCACTTCCCGCTCGCGCAGAAATCCATCTGGGATTTCCACGGTCTCTACACGTCGTCGCGCCATATACCCGGCGTCAACTTCGCCGGCCTGATCCACCCTGGGCTGATCGGCTGCATGCCGGACAAATCGCTGCTGGAGACCTGGAACAAGCGCGAGATCGACTTCATCGCCACCGACCCCGATCGCGTGCCGGCGCTGGCCAACCCGCCCTTCGCCGCCACGGCGCACATGGGCCGCCTGCAGGGCGATGCGCGCGACCAGGCCGCGGCGCACGGCGCGCGAACCGTGCCGCCGCGCGAACATGGCGGCAACTGCGACATCAAGGACCTCTCGCGCGGCGCCAAGGTGTATTTCCCCGTCTATGTCGACGGCGCTGGCCTGTCGGTGGGCGACCTGCACTTCTCGCAAGGCGATGGCGAAATCACCTTCTGCGGCGCCATCGAAATGGCCGGCTGGGTGCATATGCGCGTGTCCCTGATCAAGGGCGGCATGGCCAAGTACGGCATCAGGAATCCCATCTTCAAGCCCAGCCCGATCACGCCGAACTACAACGACTACCTGATCTTCGAAGGCATCTCGGTGGACGAGGCCGGCCAGCAGCATTACCTGGATGTGCATGTGGCGTACCGCCAGGCCTGCCTGAACGCCATCGAGTACATGACCAGGTTCGGCTACTCGCGGGCGCAGGCGTACTCGATCCTGGGCACGGCGCCGGTGCAGGGGCATATCAGCGGCGTGGTCGATGTTCCCAATGCCTGCGCCACGCTGTGGCTGCCGACTCAGATCTTCGATTTCGATATCCGGCCGAGCGCGCAAGGGCCCGTGAAGCACATCACGGGCGATGTGGACCTGCCGATTTCGCCGGACGTTTGACGGCCCTGCCGGGCGCGCCCTCGCACCACGGCGCGCCCGGGAACATTCGAGACACGGAGACTGCCAGATGCCAACCTACGATTACCGCTGCCCGGGCTGCGGCGATTTCGCCGCCATGCGTCCCATCGCGCGACGCGACGAACCATGCGCCTGCCCTGCCTGCGGCGGCTTCGCCGACCGCGCCCTGGTTGCCGCGCCATCGCTGGCCAGCATGCCGGCGGCATCGCGCCGGGCGCATGCCATCAACGAGCGCAGCGCCGCCGCGCCGCGCGAATCGGCGCGCGGCGGGCATGGGCCGGGTTGTGGTTGCTGCGGGAGCAAGGTGACGCTGGCCGGGGCGCCCGGCGCGGCGGCGAATGCGCCGAAAGGAAATCCGGCCGGGAGGCCCTGGATGATCAGCCACTAGGCACGCTTTGCCCTGTTGCTGGCCGATCGCGGCCATGTGATGGAGGCAGGCCGCGTGGTGGCGAACGGTCCCGCCGACGTGCTGGCGCAGGCTTGCCTCGGCGGCCGCCAGGCCATCCGGCGGGCGTCCCGGCACAAGGCGAATCAGCCTGCTGGCTGCGCCTCGCCGTCGAACAGATGCAGGAAACGATCGAGGATCAGCAAGTGGTCCTCGAACATCTGCTCCTCCAGCGCCAGCAGTTCGTGCTGCGGCACCCAGCGCACCGCGGCCGCGTCGTCGGCCGCAGCCACCGCGGGCAGCGCATCGAGCGGCAGGTCGAAGAAGAAGGCGTGGGTCAGCGTGCGTCCGCGCAGGCTGCGCTCGGGATGATCGAACAGCGCCTGGGCGCGGCACGATTGCTGCAACGCCTCCTTGGGCAAGCCGAAGCGCGTTTCCTCGTCGAGTTCGCGCAGGACTGCATCCGCCACGCGTTCATGCTGATCGAGAAAGCCGCCGGGCAGCGCCCATGCGCCACGGCCCGGCTGTCCGCCACGGCGGATCAGCAGCACCTGGCCACAGCAGCGCACCACGGCATCCACGGTCACGAACACCGGCGGATAGGGCGCGGCCGCCCACCGCTTCCTGTGGTCCTGCAGGAAGCGATATTCCGCCAGCAGCGTCGCGAAGGCCCCGCCCGCGGCAAACTCGCGCAGGAAGGCGGCAACCGGCGGCGGCAGTACATGCACCAGTTCACCCAGTTCGCCCTGCTGCTCGAACCACTGCTGGCGCACGTCGGCCGCATTGAGCTGCCCGAAGCCTGGCTGCGGCACCGGGTCCCAGCCGGGAAAGTCATTCAGATAAGCCGAAGACGCGCCCTTGAAATGCCCGAACAGGCCGACGCGCGGGGCATCTTGCGCAGCCGCCGCCAATGCCGGCTGGACATCCGGCACGGCGTCCACTGCGGCGCGCACCGCAGCCGCCCAGCGCACGCTCTCGCCATAGTCCCGCACCGCCACGAAGCGCAGATCGGCAACACGCGCGGCATCCCATCCGGCCACCGCGCCCTCGATCATCTGGCGGCGCTCGCCGGCGGTGAACGGATTTTTCACGGTACGGGCTCCGCCCGCCGAACCCAGCACCACGATCACCGTGCGGGCCTGTGCCAGCGCCTGGCGCAGCATGGCGAAATGGCCATTGTGGAAGGGCTCGAAACGGCCGATATAGACCAGGTATCCGAAAGGCTCCGGGCTTGTCTGCTTTGTCTGGTTTGTCTGGCTCGGCTGGTTCATCGGTACGTCATGCAGGTCATTTCAGCTCGCAACACATGCACAGCGGCAACGTCCCCTCCTGGCGCCGGAACTCGCGCGAGGCGCGCACTTCGGGCGCCAGGCGATCCGCAGAGATCAGAGAGAACCCGTAGCGCGAAAAGTAGCTTGGGCAAGTGGCGCTCAGCAGCACGGCGCGCGTACAGCCGTTGGCGCGCGCGCGCATCAGCACGGCGGAAACCATATGGGAGGCGATGCCACGATCGCGGTATGGCGGCAGCACAGCGACCGAACGCACGACAATGGTTTCCCCATAGCCTTCGGCGGCGGCGCAACCGACGATCGCGCCGTCGAGCAGGGCAATATGGAACAACGCCAGCGAGGGATCGAGATCGTCGCTGGCGAGGCCACAGGTTTCAAGGACTTCCGCGATTGCCGGCCAATCGTCCGGTTGTGCGACGCGGAGACGCAGATCTCTTGTCATTGCATTTGTCTCCCCGCCACGCACGATGGCGGAGGTTGTCATGGATGGACTGCGTGGACTTCACACTACATGATTCGGGCGACATGTTCCAGCCGGGAAAACGGTATAACTCGTATCTGATTCGCCGCATGCGGCGCTCGTTTGTGTGCGTTATGTCGGGCGAGACAGCAGGAGCGGAACTGAACCGGCGTGCGGAGGTTGTGCTTCTGCGCGGGCGGTATGGATGCCTGAAGGGACTTCCGCGGGTTTTGGAAATGCTTCCGGCGAGTTCGACCCGACCGTCGGCAATTGCCTTCCGGTGGAACCGGATATCACCGGAAAAAACAAAAGCCCTGAAAAATCAGGGCCTTGCTGGAGGCGGGGGAACGGAATCGAACCGCCGTGTACGGCTTTGCAGACCGTAGCATAACCACTCTGCCACCCCGCCGCTGCCGGGATGCCTCGATTGGCATCCGCTACAGTGCGGGGCGCAGTGTAGCCGGAAATAAAAAACTCTGCACGGCACCCGGCCGGCCGGCTTTCAGCGCGAAAGAATCGACATGGTGATTCGCGAGACGCACACCGTCTTGCCTTCGTCGTTGCGAATGTCGATGGCCCACACATGGGTGGTGCGGCCGATATGGACCGGGGTGGCTGTGCCGGTCACATAGCCGGTTCGCACCGCGCGCACATGGTTCGCATTGATATCGAGCCCTACGCAGTATTGCGTTGCGCTATCCAGGCACAGGCTGGCGGCGCAACTGCCCAGCGTCTCGGCCAGCAGCACCGAAGCCCCGCCATGCAGGATGCCGTGCGGCTGCACGGTGCGGCGGTCCACCGGCATGCGCGCACTGAGCGACGCCTCGCCGATCTCGGTGAACTCGATACCCAGTTGCTCGACGGCGGTGTCCTTGTGACGGGCCTGGAGGTCTTTCAGGGATGGGGTCGATTTCCACAGCATGCACGGTCTCCGATGTTGTTTGTCCCGCATTCTAAGGCACCAGTCCCTGGGGGTTCACGTGGCCCGTCTTGCCCGGAAAACACGGGCCCGGCGTTGCCGTGGCCGGCGCGGCGCCGGCCACGGCAACGCGATCTCCAATTCCCCGGCGCATTTGAGACAATGCGCCGTCGCGGTTAAGCGTTAAACTGACATGCGCCGTATGGTCGACATGCACTTAAAATCACTTTAAAGGCAGGGACGGCCGCGCACGTGACAAAGACCAATGCCCGGCATGGCGGCACCAAGCTCGCGCCGGCGGCGTTTAATTATCGGGATTCTCAATCCAGCCTGGATTTCAACAAGAGCTCCATGACGTCGTTTACGTATGATGCTGTGCTAGCGGACGAGCCTCCTGGATGGCCAGCATCCGACCGGAGCACGCCCTCGTCGGCCGATGTATCGGCGCGCGACGCCTGGGCGCTGCTCGAAGCCTCAGGCGGACTTGCCCTGCAAATCGATGTCGCGGGCAACATCATGCTGGCAACGGAAGCATCGGCTCAGTTGCTGGCCTTTCCCCGGGAATACCTGCTCAAGTCCTCGATACTGGATGTGGTCTCGTTCGAACAACGCGAACAGCTCGCCGAGCTGCTCCTGGCCTGCGAACAAGAGGGTCCCTGGCAGCGCGGCCGGATCCGGTTCTCCGGCGGGGTGGGCGAAAGCCGATGGCTGGACCTCCGGGTCTGCCAGTACGCAAATGAAGACGGCAGCGTTTGTCTGTTGTTGTTTGGCTACGACGTTACCCACTGGGTTGACAATGAACAGCGGCTTATCGAGGCATCCTTTCGCGACCCATTGACCGGCGTGGGCAACCGCGCATTCCTGCGCGAGCGCATTTCCGCTTACTTTGCCGAAGACGGAACGGGAAAGACGCCGTTTGCGGTCGCCTTGATGGACCTCGATGGGTTCAAGAAGGTGAATGACTCGCTGGGCCATGAATTCGGCGATGCCTTGCTAAAGCAAGTCAGCGTGCGGCTGCTGGACGCCGTTCGTCCCAAGGATGTGGTCGCGAGGCTGGGCGGCGACGAATTTGTGCTGCTATTGGACGGGATCGCATCGGAAGCGGCGGCCATTGGCCAGGTCGAAAGAGTGATCCATGCCTGCAGGCAGCCCTTTCATCTCGCAGGCTGCCAGATCCGTGTCACCACCAGCCTCGGACTGACCTTCGGCACGCACGCCCATCAGTCCGAGTCGCAACTGCTCAAGCGCGCTGACCTCGCCATGTATGACGCAAAGGCGCAGGGCAAGAACCGCTATTGCGTCTACACGCCGGAGCTTGAGCATCGCCTGGATGAACAGTTCCGGATAGAACAGGGCATGTTCGAGGCCGTCCAGAACGGCGAGTTCCTTCTCCACTATCAGCCCATCGTGTGGCCCGGTTCAGGCGAGGTCTGCGCAGTCGAGGCGCTGATGCGATGGGAGCACCCGACGGGGCCAGTCCTCCCGAGCGTGTTTATCCCGGTTGCGGAGCATAACGGCCTCATCAACCACCTTGGGGCATGGGCCCTTCGCTGCGCCTGCGCGCAGCTGGCAAGCTGGGATGCGCTGGGCCTGCATGTGGGATATATATCCGTCAACGTCTCGCCTGTTCAGTTCAGGCACCCGGGATTCGCGGATAGCGTCAGAAGGGCGATCAAGGACGCCGGCATCAGTTCGCACCGGCTGGTCCTGGAGATCACGGAAGGCGCACTGATGACCGACCCCGAAGCGGCCCAGGACTTGCTGATGGAGCTGCGCGCCCTGGGAGTCCGGTTCGCGGTGGACGACTTCGGGACGGGCTATTCCAGCTTGTCTTACCTTCGCCGCTTCCCGCTCTCGGCCTTGAAGATCGACAGGAGCTTCGTCGCGGACATGATGGACTCGCCGCACGCCAGGACCATTGTGTTTGCCGTGTTGTCCCTGGCGCGGGAACTCGGGCTGGTCGCCATCGCGGAAGGCGTGGAATCAAAGGAGCAAAGCCAGTTGCTGGCCGAACAAGGGTGTGAACTGGTGCAGGGGTGGCGCTACGCGAAGGCAATGACCCCGGTCCAGTTCGTGAAACAAACGCAAAGCGGAAAGCTGCGCCTTGGCAGCTCGCAAGTATTCTCTAAGTAGACGCCGCTATGCAAAACAAGCAGTTCTTCGATGCGCTATGGAACCGGATGGCCCAGCAAGGGGATTTCCCCACACTACAGTTCTGCATCGACAACGTATTCAAGACGCTGAGCAGCGACATCAGCGTCGGCGAGATGGCCGCTGCCGTGCTCTCCGACTTCAGCCTGTCGCAAAAGGTCATTCGCCTGGCCAACTCCGCCATGTACCGCTCTTTCGGGGGCGAGGTCACGACGGTGTCGCGCGCCATCCTGGTCCTGGGCGTCGATGCGATCAGCCATCTCACGCTGGGAGTCCAGTTGCTGGACTATTTCTCCGGCGTGGCAATCAACCGCCCCCAGGCCTCCCACGAGCTAAAGCAGGCCCTGATCGCAGGCGAGCTCACGCGCTCGCTCAGCAACGCGCAAGGCATCGGACAGGCCGAGGAGGCCGTCGTTTGCACGCTGATGCACCACATGAGCCGCCTTCTCCTCATCTTCTACTTTCCTGAAGAGTGGGAACAGATCCGGGCCTTGTGCGAGGGAGATGCCATGCAGGAAAGCGAAGCCTGCCAGCGAGTCCTTGACGTGACCCTGGAGGATATCGCGCAGGCGGCGGCCATTAAATGGCGCCTGCCCGCCGTGATCGCGAACTCGATGCTGCGCAAGCGCTTCGATGCGGATTCCGTACTGGAATCCCATGCCGACTGGCTGAGCGCCATCGCCGACGTTTCCGCCCGGGCCGCCGCAATGCTCGCCAGCGATGCGCCCGAGGCAGCCGTCCAGGCCTTGCTCCTGACTCACGCGGAGGCGCTGGGCCTGCAAACCGCCGCGGTCGAAGGCGCGGTGAAGCAGGCACTGGCATTGAACGTGTCCATGGCACATGCGGAGTCCCCGGATACAGACCATGCGGGCGATGCGAACCCTCCCCGGAACGCAGGCAAGCCCAAGGATGCGCTCAAGCGGCTCCAGCAGAGTCTCCTTGAGGTACAGCGCGAGGGCAGCGGACTGCCGGTATCCGAACTGGCTCCGCTGGTGCTCGAATCGGCCATGCGGGCGCTGAATTTCTCGCACTGTTTTCTCATGCTGCTCAATCCGATGGCGAAACGCTTTGGGGCGCGCGTCGGATTTGGCGAAGGCATGCGCGAGAAGATGGAGGCGCTATCGTTTGAAGAGGGATTTGTCCCCGATATCTTTCACTTCGCGGCCATCGCGCACAAGCCGCTGCTCTTCGAAGACTCCTTCGACAAGGAACTGGCACACCGCGTGCCGCGCTGGTATCGCGAGCAGATGCCCGATGCCAGGTCCATCCTGGTGGCGCCCGTGATGATCAGGAACCGCTGTGTCGCGATGATCTGCGGAGACTGGGGCACGACGGTTTGCGTGGGCGGACTGTCCGACGGTGAAATGGAATCGTTCGATCTTCTGACGCGGGAAATCTCGTCGAGCTTTCTCCGCTCTGCCGAGCACCGGTAGACCTGGGGGGCAAGGGGATGCGCGCGGGCAAGCAAGCGAGCGAGCGCGCGTCGCCGCGACGTTGGCGGATACCAAAGCAGGCAACTCACCGATAGCGGGCGGCGGCTGCCGGGGCCATGCTGGACGCAGTATCTGAACATGGCTGGCAAGGCGCGCCACATCGGGCGCGCGCCCTTGCGTTGCCGCCAACATGGAAGCGCACTTGCAAATGCCGGCGATGCCACCGGCCCGGCTTGCCTCCCTTACTCCACCGTGACCGACTTGGCCAGGTTGCGCGGCTTGTCCACGTCGGTGCCGCGGGCGCAGGCCGTGTGGTAGGCCAGCAGTTGCAGCGGCACCACATGCAGGATCGGCGAGAGGTCGCCGTAGTGCTCGGGCAGGCGGATCACCTGGATGCCATCGGTGGACTGGATGTGGGTGTCGCTGTCGGCGAACACATACAACCGGCCGCCACGGGCGCGCACTTCCTGGATGTTGGACTTGAGCTTTTCCAGCAGCGCGTCGTTGGGCGCCACCGTGACCACGGGCATGGCCTCGGTCACCAGCGCCAGCGGGCCGTGCTTGAGTTCGCCGGCGGGATAAGCCTCGGCGTGGATGTAGGAGATTTCCTTGAGCTTGAGCGCGCCTTCGAGGGCAATCGGGTAATGCAGGCCACGGCCCAGGAACAGCGCGTTCTCGCGGCGCGCGAAGTCTTCGGACCAGGAGATGATCTGCGGCTCCAGCGCCAGCACGCCGTGCAGCGCCACAGGCAGGTGGCGCAGGTTGGCCAGCGCGGCGGCCTCGGCCTCGGCCGTGAGCTTGCCGCGCACCTTGGCCAGCGCCAGCGTCAGCATGTACAGCGCGGCGAGCTGGGTGGTGAAGGCCTTGGTCGAGGCCACGCCGATCTCGGTGCCGGCGCGGGTGAGGAAGCGCAGCTCGGTCTCGCGCACCATGGCGCTGGTGGCGACGTTGCACACCGCCAGCGTGTGGGTGTGGCCCAGCGACTTGGCATGGCGCAGCGCGGCCATGGTGTCGGCGGTTTCGCCGGATTGCGAGATCACCACGACCAGCGCACGCGGGTTCGGCACGGTCTCGCGGTAGCGGTACTCGCTCGCCACCTCGACCTGGGTCGGGATCCTGGCGACGGATTCGAGCCAGTACTTGGCGGTGCAGCCCGAGTAGTAGCTGGTACCGCAGGCCAGGATCAGCACGTTGTCGATCTCGCTGAACACGCTTTGCGCGTTTGCGCCGAAGAGTTCCGGCGTGATGGCTTCGATGCCTTCCAGCGTGTCGCCAAGCGCGCGCGGCTGCTCGAAGATCTCCTTTTGCATGAAATGGCGGTACGGGCCCAGTTCCACGGCAGCGGCGTGGGTTTCGACCACGCGCACTTCCCGCTCGACCAGGTGGTCGCGCACGTCGTGGATCGTGGCGCCCTCGCGGGTGATCTCCACCACGTCGCCTTCTTCCAGATAGATGATGCGGTTGGCGGTGCCCGCCACGGCCAGCGCGTCGGAAGCCAGGAACGACTCGTTGTCGCCCAGCGCCACCACCAGCGGCGAGCCGGCGCGGGCGCCGACCACGCGCTCAGGGTGATCCTTGGAGAACACGGCGATGGCGTAAGCGCCGTGCAGGCGCTTGGTCACCGCGCGCACTGAGGCGAACAGGTCGCCGCGTGTGGCGCTGCTCGGATATGTGTAGACCTGGTGGATCAGGTGGGCGACGACCTCGGTATCGGTCTGCGACTCGAAACCATAGCCGGCGGCGCGCAGCTCTTCGCGCAGCGGCTCGTAGTTCTCAATGATGCCGTTGTGCACCAGTGCGATGGTTTCGCCCGAGAAGTGCGGGTGGGCATTGGTGGTGTCGGGCTTGCCGTGCGTGGCCCAGCGCGTGTGCGCCACGCCGGTCAGGCCAGACAGGCCGGACGCGCGGGTCTGCTCGTCCAGGTCGGCCACGCGCGACACCGTGCGGGCGCGTTCGAGCGCGCCATCGCGCACCACGGCCACGCCGCAAGAGTCATAGCCGCGGTACTCGAGGCGACGCAGGCCTTCGATCAGGACCGGAACGATATTGCGCGAGGAAACCGCGCCGACGATGCCGCACATATTCTTCTCCCACGGGGTGCGGACATGGCCGCACCGGATGATTGCTGCGAGGACGGCGGCGCCGTCGCCCGAGGATTGCCCGTGCCGCCCGCCCTTATCCGGGCAGGTCGGCGGCAGGACTCATTTTTTTGCTTGCTTGACCGGCCGCTGCCAGGCATCGATGGTCATTTGCTTGGCGCGCGACAGCGTCAGCTTGTCGGCCGCCGCTTCCTTGGTCAGCGTGGTGCCGGCGCCAATGGTGGCTCCGCGCCGCACGGTCACCGGGGCGACCAGTTGCGTGTCGGAGCCGATAAAGACATCGTCCTCGATCACGGTGCGGAACTTGTTGGCCCCATCATAGTTACAGGTGATGGTGCCGGCGCCAATATTGACGCGCGAGCCAACTGTGGCGTCGCCCACATAGGCAAGGTGATTGGCCTTGCTGTGCGCCGCGATCTGGCTGTTCTTGACCTCGACGAAGTTGCCGATATGCACGTCCTCGGCCAGCACCGTGCCGGGGCGCAGACGCGCATACGGGCCGATGCGGCCTTCCGCGCCGACGCTGGCGTCCTCGAAATGACAGAACGGTTGCACCCGTGCGCCGGCACCCACGGTGCTGTTGCGAATCACGCAGTTGGCGCCGATATGCGCGCCGTCTTCGAGGTGCACGCGCCCTTCGAACACGCAATTGACATCGATCGTGACATCGCGCCCGCAGGTGAGTTCGCCGCGGATATCGATCCGCGCCGGGTCCAGCAGCGTCACGCCGGCTTCCAGCAGGCGCTGCGCCAGGTTGCGCTGGTGGATACGCTCGAGCTCGGCGAGTTGCACCTTGCTGTTGACGCCAAGTGTTTCCCACAGCGCGGCGGGCTGTGCCGAGACCACTTCGACGCCGTCCGCGACCGCGCGCTCGACGGTATCGGTAAGGTAATACTCGCCCTGGGCGTTGTCATTGCGCAACGTGGACAGCCAGCGGCGCAGGTGGCCAGTGGGCGCCAGGATGATGCCGGTATTGATCTCACGGATGGCGCGCTGTTGCTCGCTGGCATCCTTTTGCTCGACGATGCGCACAATGCGGCCGTCTTCGCGCACGATTCGGCCGTAGCCGGCGGGATCATCCATCTCTACGGTCAGGATGCCGAAGCGCCCGTTGCCGGCCTCGGCCACCAGGCGCTGCAGCGTGGACGGCTCGGTCAGCGGCACGTCGCCATAAAGCACCAGCGTGGGCTGGCTGTCATCGAGCAGCGGCAGCGCCTGCGCCACGGCGTGACCGGTTCCCAGCTGCTCGGCCTGCAGGGCGAAGGCGACGTCTTCCGCGCCAACGGCTTCGCGCACGCGATCGGCGCCGTGTCCCACCACCACCACAAGCCGCGTCGGCAACAATTTACGCGCCGTATCAATCACATGCGCGAGCAATGGCCGGCCAGCGAGAGGATGCAGTACCTTGGGCAACGCGGAGTTCATACGTTTGCCCATGCCTGCAGCGAGAATGACGATATTCACAAGGAGGGTCCTAAGTGAGTGTGTCCAAAAACCCGTTTGAAGCGCTCCCCCGCGATGGCCGGGGACGCGTAGCGTCGGCCAGGGTCCTGGCCCCAGCCCCGGTGCGCGGGGTAACGCCTGCGGCGACCCGGAATGGCGGGTGCGAACAGGCACCCAAACGCGCGGAAAAGGATTCTATCATGGGCGTTTTACGCCGTTTGACGACGTTTCCCCACCTGCGCGGGGACCGGATCCGGCGCCTCTTCCTGGCCACGGCCGTGGTCACCCTGACGGCCTGCAGCGCCATGAAACTGGGCTACCAGCAGGGCGACCGGCTGGCCTACTGGTGGATCGACAACTACGTCGACGTTACCGCCAGCCAGGAACCGCTGACACGCGATGCCATCGCCCGCTTCTTTGCCTGGCACCGCAAGGACCAGTTGCCCGAGATCGCCGGATTGCTGCGGCAGGCCAAAAGCGAAGTGCAGCAACCGGTATCCGCCGCGGCAGTGGGCAAGATGCAGGACGACGCCCAGCGGCTGGCGCGCGTAGCGTTCGACCGCTCCACCCCCGACGTGGCCGACCTGTTGCTGACGCTGACCCCGGACCAGATTGCCCGCATGGAGAAGAAATTCGCCGATGCCAACGCCAAGTACCGCAAGGAATACCTGCGCCCGGACCCTGCGGCGCGCGAAGAGGCCCGCTTCGACAAGATAATGGACTACGCGCGGCTGGTCTACGGGCGCTTTTCAATTGACCAGGAAGCCACCATCCGGCGCGCCATGGCTCCCGTGGTGCAAGGCGCCGAGGCGCGCTACGCCGAACGCCTCAAGCGCCAGCAGGAATGGCTGGCGCTGATGCGGCAGGTGCAGGCCGAGCATCCGCCCAAGGCCCAGGTGGTCGAGATGCTCAAGCGCTATGGCGATCACTGGCAGAACCCGCCGACCAGGGAGCGCAATGCGCGTCATGACGCCAATAACGAGGCTGGCCTGGCGCTGACTGTCACTATTGCCAACCTGACAACGCCGGAGCAGAAGGCACATGCTGTGGAGCGGTTTCAGAAATGGATTGATGATGCCAATGCGTTGATGCGTGATGGGGGCAATACTGTGGCTGCGCCTCGGCCGGCTCGGGCGGAGAATTGATTTTTTTGGGGTGGCCTTTTTGTCTAACTCGTTAACTGCTTAACTTCAACTTCAAAGGCTTAAAGTCAAAAGCAGTTTCACCTCCCCTGCG